>DBOA01000036.1 GCA_002299195.1 Sphingomonadales bacterium UBA658 | reverse complement strand
ACCTGATGTTATACTGCCACGTCATTCGTCGTCAGGTGACCGCCGAATTATCGGGCGCGCAACCCGACGGTTTTGTGCGCGACCTTGACGATGCGTGGCAGCAGCAACTGCGCGGCAAAAAGCTCTATATCAATGACATGGTGCTGATGCTGGTTCGTCGCCCAGCCCAGGGAAAGATTGGTTTTTTTGACCGCCTGACCAAATGGGGCAATGGAACACGCAACAGCGCCGAACAGCTGGCTGACCAAACGCGGGAACTGCGCGAATTGGATGCGGCACGCACCAATCTGCTCTCCGCCCTCAGCCGCTATGGCCCGCGCCTGCTCGGCCGCTATCACGACGCAAACGGCACTTGTTCCGAACCGCTTGAGATATTGTCGGCGCTGTACAATGGCGAAATGCAGCCCGTGCTTGAACCCACCGGCGACGCTGGCCAATATCTGCCCTATAAGCGGATCAGCTTTGGCCTTGATGCCCTCGAATTGAAAGGCGCAAGCGCCAACACGTCGCGTTTTGGCGCTATCGTTTCCATCAAGGATTATCCTGCATATACGGCACCGGGTATGCTCGATAATCTGCTGCGTCTGCCGCATGAGCTGACGATGACGGAAAGCTTTGCTTTCATCGACCGACAGATTGCGGATGAACGTATCGGGCTTGCGCTGCGCCGGTTGCGCGCGGCGTCGGACGAAACTACCACCCTGCGCCAAGGCCTTTTAGGTGCAAAGGATGATCTCACCGGCGGCGCTGCAGCTTATGGTGAGCACCATCTGACGGTGCATGTCCGCGCGATGACCTTGGCCGCGTTGGATGCTGCCGTTGCCGATGTACAAGCCTCGCTTGCGGATATTGGCGCGGTTGCTGTGCGTGAGGATCTCAATTTGGAAAGTGCCTTTTGGGGTCAGTTTCCGGGCAACGCAGATTTTATTGCGCGCAAGGCTTTGGTATCGACTGCCAATTTGTCCGGCCTCATTTCGCTCCATGGCTTTCCAATCGGCGTGTCTGCCGGCGGTCCATGGGGTGAGCCTATCACGGTCCTCGAAACCACATCCAGCACACCCTATTTCTTTAACTTGCACAGCGGTGATTTGGGCAATTTCACGCTTATTGGGCCATCGGGTTCCGGTAAAACAGTGGTGCTCAATTTCCTGATTGCGCAGGCGCAGAAATTTCACCCCCGCACGTTTTTCTTTGACAAAGATCGCGGTGCAGAGATTTTCATTCGCGCCATTGGCGGGCATTATGATGTCTTGCGGCCCGGCACGCCAACCGGATTCAACCCGCTTCAACTGCCCGAAAATGCAACAAACCAGGCATTTTTGCGGCAATGGCTTTCGCAGATTTTAATGCCAGCGGGCGGGCAGCTTACTGCCGATGAAAACGCCATCATCTCAAGTGCGGTTGATGCCAATTTCAGCCAACCGGCCGAATACCGCCAATTGCGCTATTTGGTGGAGCTATTGGCTGGCGGCGCACGCCCCATCCGTGGCGATCTCGCATCGCGCCTTGCCCCTTGGTATGGCGCAGGGGAGCATGCGTGGTTGTTCGATAACCCGACGGACCAGTTGAACCTGGATACAAGATCCGCTGGCTTTGACATGACCGCGTTGCTCGATAACCCAGCGTTGCGCACGCCCGCGATGATGTATTTGTTCCACCGCGTCGATGAACGTCTGGACGGCAGTCCTTCGATGATTGTCATCGACGAAGGGTGGAAGGCGCTGGATGATGACGTCTTTGTTCACCGGCTGAAGGATTGGATGAAGACCATCCGTAAACGCAATGGTGTCGTTGGCTTTGCCACACAAAGCGCAAGCGACGCGATTGAAAGCAAAATCGCCGCGACCATCATTGAACAATCCGCCACGCAATTGTTCACGAGCAATCCCAAGGCGCAAGCATCCGATTATTGCGGTGGCTTTGGGTTGACCGCGCATGAGCTTGATCTCGTGCGCTCCTTGCCCGAACATTTGCGCTGCGTTTTGATTAAGCAAAGCGGGAACAGCGTCGTTGCGCGTTTGGATATGGGCAATATGCCGGATGCGATCACGGTGTTGTCCGGCCGTGAAGCCAGCGTGCGCAAACTGGACGAGCTTCGCAGCGTTCATGGTGATGCGCCGTCCGAATGGTTGCCGATGTTGTTGCAAGCAGCGCAAGAAGGGGCGTTGACCCCGTGGCCAGCCGCAAGCAGGACGGGCATGCAAAGCTGATGGCAAATTGCGTTGCCCTTAACCCTGCGGCTGGTTCAGCGGAAACGATGGTCAACGCCGTCGATTGTTACATCCAGTCGACCGTGCAGGCGGGCTATGCCAATTTGCTTGGCGAAGGCAGCGTGTTTAGTGTCGCCTTAACAATTGCGCTGACCATTTACGTCGCGATCATCGGCTACCGGCTGATATTTGGACGGTCGTCACTCAGCGTTGGCGAGATGATGCCGCGCATGATCATGATTGGCGCCGTGCTGGCGCTGACGAGTAACTGGGCGACATATCAGGTTTTGGTGTATGACGTGCTGACCGACGGGCCGCACGAAATCGTGCGCGCCATTAACCCTAATGATGGGAATGTGCGCGGCATGACCGAACGTGTCGATATGCTGTCGGGCCGCATGGTCGAACTTGCGGATGCATGGACTGAATTTGACGCGCGGCCGGAACAGATGCTGCCGGCAAGCCCAACGGCGCCTGCACCCGCGACGCTTCCTGTGACCGCAAACAATATCACCGCCTTTGTCGCGCCAAAGGACTCGCTTGGCCCCAATATGCTGTTGCTTAGCGCGTTGTTGCTGGTGCTCGCATCGGCAGGTGTCTTGGTCGTGGCGAAAATCATACTGGGCCTCTTGCTACTCCTTGGCCCCGTCTTTGCAGTGATGGGCTTATTCCCGTCTACGCGCGGTTTAGCGGTCGGCTGGGGCCGTGCGGCGATCATGATGGCGTTGGTGCCCATTATGACGATGATCACATCAGCAGGGGCACTGGCCGCGCTTGAGCCGATATTGACTCAAATGTATGTGTCCGCGGGCCAGGGTGATTTTTCATTGCGCGCGGCTTTGACGATATTGGTCATCGTGCTCATCATGGTCGCGGTGGCGGTGCAGCTATTTCGCATTGGCCGCACGATTATCAGCGGCTGGACGTTGCCCTTTGGGCAACATCGCGCAGTTGATAATCTGGTTTCCGCGCCAGCCGCTGATGCCCCGATGCCGTCAAATAACGTCGTGTATAATGAACGCATGCAGTCGCTGGTCGGCGCTATTGAGCGTTCCGCCGCCGCAACCGCAAACATGGGCCCGGGCAACCCGCGTAGGATATTGTTGCCGCAGCCGGCATATGCGGATGCCAATCAAGCAGGACCGCAGAACAATTATTCCGACCGGCGCATTTCGCGGGGCCCCCTCAATGCGGTCCGCGCGCCGATTAAAGCCATTAGGAACGTTGCATGACCCGACATTATCATTGGCTCACCCTTATCACCATGGCGATTGGCGTCGCTGTTATGCAGCCGATGGCAGCATCAGCGCAGGTTGCGCCAAATATCCGTTATGTTGACTATAACCCCGATGCCATCATTCGCCTGACCGGCCATACCGGCTATCAAATGATGCTTGAATTTGAGGCCGGTGAACAAATTGAAACCGTTGGCATTGGTGACGCCTCTGGTTGGCAGGTGACCCCCAATGGCGCAGGAACGGTCATGTTCCTTAAACCCGTGGGATTGCCGCCTGCGACCAATCTATCGATCATCACAAACGTACGGCGGTACAATTTGGAACTGCTGGCCAAATCCGGCCTGCGTGTGCCGCAAAGCCAGATTATTTACGCTGTGCGTTTCCGTTATCCACCCAAAGTCGCGGCCGCCGACTCTATGGCAACGCCGCCGCCGTTGATTTCGACCCCGCCTGAATTGTGGAACCGCGCCTATAGCTATGACGGCGCAACGGCCAATGTGCCTGAGCAAGTGTTTGACGATGGCAAAGCGACCTATTTCCGCTTTGCCGCTGGATCGGCGGCGCCTGCCATTTTCAGCATTACGCCCGATGCCGGCGAAAGCATCGTCAACTTCGCCGTGCGCGGCCCGTACACGGTCGTCGAACAAATCGCGCCACAATTTGTGCTGCGTCATGGCAAAGAAGTCACAATGATCTTTAACGATGCCTATGCCGTGCCGACACCCGGCGCAGATGCCCCGAAGCCACGCGCGCCAAAGAAGAAATGCGGGCTTTTTGGGTGCAAATCGATGGAGGCCAAGCCGTGAGCATATTTAAATCGGGCAATAGGGACCCGCGCACCGCCATTGATTCTGATACGCTTGAAGAAGCGAACCAACGGATTTTGTCGCCGGTGGCCATGCCAAATGGTCTATCCCCGGGCATGAAATTGGGCGCAGTGGGCATTGGCTTGCTTGCCATTTTAACCTTTAGCAGCTTGGCCAACAGCCGGAATGAAGCAGACCAAGTTGCGGCACAGGCTGCAGCCGTCTCGACGCCTGCAGTTGTTCCCCCCGGCGGCCTTGTGCCGCAACCGACGTTGCGTCCGGGCCCACCGGAATTGCCGCCGCCAGTGCTTGTCCCGCCGCCCGTGAATAACCCAAATGGGGCAGCACTTGGCATCGTTGGCCCGGTAGCTATTGGTCCGAACCGCTTTCAAGCGCCGGGCATCGTCGTGGATACCACAAAAGGCGGCGTCGCCATGGTCCCGCCCACACCGGGTCTGGCAGGCGCAAAAAATGACGACTTGAGCGCAGATGACAGGTTTTCCGACCGGGTTGCGGCTGGTGAAAACGCGCCTGCCCGCGCGGTGCGTATCGCCAACAGCGGCTATACGGTGCCGCAGGGCGCCATTATCGCCGGCGTTCTTGAAACGGCCATAAACTCCGATCTGCCGGGATATGTGCGTGCCGTGGTTAGCCGCGACGTCATGGGCTTTGACGGCCGACGGGTTCTCATCCCAAGCGGAAGCCGCCTGATAGGGCAATATCGCTCGGGCCTCGCCGCGGGGCAATCGCGCGCGTTCATCGTTTGGACACGGCTGACCCGCCCCGATGGCGTAACCGTGTCGCTGGGCTCGCCCGTCACCGACCCGCTTGGCCGTGCGGGCTTAGGGGGTAAAGTGGATAGCCACTTCCTGAAACGCTTTGGTTCGGCGATATTATTGTCCGTTGTGCAATCCGGCCTTGGGCTTTTGCAGCAGGGTGGCAATGATGTCATCGTCCGCACGGCCGATGATGCCAAAAGCGTTGCCGGTATTGCCTTGCAGCGGGACATCAACATCCCGCCGACGGTAAAAGTTGCGCAAGGGACGGCCATTCGTATCTTCATCGCCCGCGACCTCGATTTTTCGGGTACCGACGGCGATGCGCAATGAGGCATGCGGCGCCCATGGCTGGCGATGCCGAAAATGTCTATCTCAACAGCTATCTAGAGCCATTTGGCGAATGGCTGGCCTGCGATGATGTGACCGAAATATTGGTGAACCGGCCGCATGAAATATGGGTTGAGCGGCTTGGGTTTGCGCAGATGGAACGGCACGACGCACCACAAGTTGACAGCCAGTTGCTGGAACGCCTTGCGCACCAGATCGCACGCATCAACCATCAAGGGGTTAGCCGCGAAAGTCCGTTGCTCGCCGCCATATTGCCGGGCGGTGCCCGCGTGCAGATGGTGTTGCCGCCCGCAACGCGCGGTGATGTTGCGCTCGCGATCCGCAAACACCGGCTGCAAGACATGACGTTGGAGAGCTATTTTGAACAAAGCGCGCTGCCATCGGCGCGTAATGCCGCTGATGATAGCCCCATGCTTGCGGCGCTTTTGCAGAAACAAGATTATCTTGGCTTTTTCTGTGCGGCCGTTGCGGCGCGCAAAACGATGCTCATTTCTGGCGGCACGTCCTCTGGCAAAACAACCTTGCTGAACGCGCTGCTAAAGGAAATTCCGAAACATGAGCGGGTCATTGCCATTGAGGACACCCCTGAAATCCGGCTGAGTAGCGACAATGCGCTTGGCTTGGTCGCTGTGGCTGGCGATCAAGGTGAGGCACGCGTGACGGTGGACGATCTTATGCGCGCTTCGCTGCGTATGCGGCCGGACCGATTGATCGTGGGCGAATTGCGCGGCGGCGAAACAGTCACGTTTTTGCGGGCCATCAATACCGGTCATCCCGGTTCCATCAGTACGGTGCACGCCAATTCACCCCAAGGCGCGTTCGAACAAATTGCCTTCATGTGTATGCAGGCCGGACTTGGCCTTGGTCGTCAGGAAACGATGGAGTACGCCCGGTCCATAATCGACGTTGTCATCCAACTTGACCGCCACAGCGGCCAACGTGCCATAAGCTGTGTCGAATTAACGAACGCCGCATAAAGCGAAGCTGAGGCGGGGCGCTGCTGCAATTTCCAAATGCATTGGAGAAACCGAAAATTTCTCTTGAGCAATTCTCGCCAACATACCGGCCGTTGAAACGATCATGCTTCGCCTTCCAAACAAGCCGTTCACTCCGGTTGGCAAAAGCGGCGGTTCAGAAAAAACATTTTCAAGCCGTCGCCGACACGAGCCAAGCCTTACCGTGCATCATCACGCCTTGCCCGGCTACATAATGCTTTTGGAATAGTTCGACCAAATCCGCTTCGGCTGCCGCGCGAACATCTGCACCTTGTTCCTCTAGCGCGCGTCCAGCCGCCATTGAAGATAGCACGAACGATACTGCATCATGCGGTGCGGCATTCACGCCACCAATCGGTTGAAGCCCATTATAGGCCACGACGCTGGCTTCCGAAAAGCCGCCGCACGCAAGTATTTCGTTCAGATAGTCGAGATCTTCAAAGGCGAATGGGCCGGGCGCGCGGGGAACCGCCGGGGGGATTTCGACATAGCGGCGGACCACGCCCATCATTTCCATCATCCACAAATTGTCGCGTGGTGGACCCCAGACCGCCAGATCAATCCGCGCACCGGGACGCAGCAGAGAGTGCAAATTTGCAAAGGCCTTATGCGGTTCGGGAAAAAACATACTGCCAAAGCGCGAAAAGAGCCTGTCAAATGGGGCATCTTCCAACTGGACCGTGGCTCCATCAGCGCAGATGAACCCAATGTTGGTGACTCCAGCGTCTTTGGCACGCCGCAGAGACGCGGTCGTCAAGTCGGGTGAAATGTCGATGCCAACAACTTCGCCGGAAGGCGCGACGGCCTTGGCGATGGCAATTGTCGTCCCGCCGCCACCGCAGCCGATATCAAGCACGCGTTCGCCGGGTTTAAAATCGGCTTGCCGAAGAAGCGCTTCGCCAATGGGCGCGATCATGCCTTCAAAACATGCGAGATTGGCAAGCCATTTGGCACCCATTTCGCCTGCCCAATCTTCGCCCTTCAATGTTTCCGGGCCGTTGTTCATCTCGGTCATTTTTGCGCCACTCCTTATGCAACCTTTTAGAGCAATATCCAGCGGATAGCACTTCCGACGATCGCCAGCGCTGCAACGCTCAGCGCCCAGATGCCGAAGAACCAGCCCAATTGTTTGGCGCGCGGCATCAATGATATCCGTCGTGGCCGACTTTGCCGCGAAACACCCAATAGGACCATGCGGTATAAGCAACAATGATCGGGACCATGATGGATGCGCCGATCAACATGAAGACTTGGCTGCGATGTGGCGCTGCTGCTTCCCAGATGGTGACCCGCGCCGGAATGACGTTTGGCCAGAGCGAAATGCCAAGGCCAATCAAGCATAAGCCAAACAATGCGAGTGCCCAAAAGAACGGCTGCGCGTCCTTGGTCTGGCGCAGGCTGCGGTAGAAAAGGAATGTCACGGCGATGGTGGCAATCGGCACTATCGCCGTTGCCAGTACACCCGGATAGCTCAACCAGCGCAGATAATATTGCGCCTCAAGCGTCAGCGTGGCGAGGCTGATGAGGCCGATCATCAAAAGCAAGCTTATGCCCAGCCGTCCGGCATACGTGACCGATTGACGCTGCAATGCGCCTTCGGTCTTCCAGTTCAGCCAGCACGCGCCCAAAAGCGCATAGCCAACCACCAGCCCAAAGCCGGTCAAAATGCTAAATGGCGACAGCCATTCCCACCATCCGCCTGCATAGGAGCGGCCTTCAACGGTAATGCCTTGGAGCAGCGCGCCAAGCGCTATCCCTTGCGCGAAGGTGGCAATGAACGAGCCCAGCGTGAATGCGCGATCCCACAGTTCGCGATGTGCGGGGTCACGCCAGCGAAATTCGAACGCAACGCCGCGGAACACAAGGCCGAGCAGCATCGCAATCATCGGTGCATAGAGCGCAGGTAAAATGATGGCGTACGCCAGCGGGAAGGCCGCAAGCAAACCGCCGACCCCCATCACCAGCCATGTTTCGTTTCCGTCCCAGACAGGCGCGATGCTGTTCATCGCGGTATCGCGGTCCTTGCCCACTTTGAAAAAGGGAAACAATATGCCGATGCCAAGGTCAAAGCCGTCCATGACGACATAAGCAATGATGGCAAAGCCAATGATGCTGGCCCAAATGACTGTCAGATCGATCATGCCGATGCTCCTTCCAATACCGCGGGTGCAGGTGTGATGCCTGCGCTTCGGATTGGGGCACCATCGAGCGCGCTTTCATGTGCCTCCGGTGCTTTCTTCATCAAGCGCAGCAAATACCAAATGCCCATGCCGAACACTGTGAAATATACGACGACAAAGGCGAGAAGCGAGAAAGCAACCGCGGGTGCATCCAATGGCGACGCACTATCAACGGTGCGCAGCACGCCATAAATCGTGAAGGGTTGCCGCCCAACTTCGGTCACCACCCAGCCGGCCAGCACCGCAATGAAGCCAGACGGGCCCATCACTAATGCGGCCTTATGGAGCCACGACCATTCATATAGCCGCTTTCTTGCCCGCGCGAGCAGGCTCCACATGCCGATGGCCACCATCGCCATGCCGAGGCCGACCATGATCCGGAATGCCCAAAAGACAATGCCAACCGGCGGCTCGTCTGCATCGGGGATGGTATCAAGCCCCGCGAGCGGTGCATTCAGATCATGCTTCAGGATCAACGAAGATGCTTTGGGAATTTCGATGGCGTAATCGACCGTCCGCTCTTTGCTGTTGGGAATGCCAAACAATATCAATGGCGCGCCGTTGGGATGGCTTTGATAATGCCCCTCCATCGCCATGACCTTCGCGGGTTGATGCTCGAGCGTATTGATGCCGTGAAAGTCACCCGCGACAACCTGAAGCGGTGCGACAATTGCCGCCATCCACATCGCCATCGAGAACATTTTGCGCGCCCCCGGATTGCTTTTGTCTTTCAACAAATGCCAGGCACCAACCGCCCCCACTGCAAAGGCCGTGGTCAGATAAGCCGCCAGCAAAGTGTGGACGAGGCGGTAGGGGAAGCTTGGGTTGAAGATGATCATCCACCAGCTATCACCGGGCATCAACTGACCATTGGCCGCGATCTCATATCCCACTGGCGTTTGCATCCAGCTGTTCACGGACAGTATCCAGAATGCGGAAATGAAGGTGCCGATGGCGACGGCCAGTGTCGCAACAAAGTGGAGCTTGCGCCCAACCTTGTTGATACCGAAAAGCATGACGCCCAGAAAGCCAGCCTCCAAAAAGAATGCCGTCAGCACTTCATAGGCCATTAACGGCCCAATGACGGGTCCGGCCTTGTCCGAAAATACCGACCAGTTGGTGCCGAATTGGTAGGACATGACGATGCCCGACACGACGCCCATCGCAAAAACGACGGCGAATATCTTGAGCCAGTAACGATAGAGATTGGCGTACACGCCCTTACCGGTTTTGAGCCACAGCCCCTCAAGAACCGCGAGAAAGCTCGCCAGCCCAATCGAAAACGCCGGGAACAGAAAGTGGAAGCTTACGGTAAAAGCAAATTGTGCGCGGGCCAGAATTATTGCCCATTCCTGCTCAATCATCATATCAGTCCCCTTGCCATCCACAGATCGGCTGGCGTTTGCGTTTCTTCTTCGCGATTGGCGATTTCCAGCACGGCTTCAAAAGCTTCATTTTGTGAAAGCCACACCCGTCCGGTAAGTTCGTGCAGGAAATGCCCGCGTTCGAGCGCGTCCATCACCGGGCCTTTGACTTCGGACAGGTGTAGGCACACGCCAGCATCGGCCATGCGGTGGTTGATGGCCTCGATGCTCTCAAGAGCAGAAGCATCAATCGCGTTGACCGCCGAGGCCATCAGGATGAGATGCTTGAGCTTGGGATGTGCGGCAATCTCCTCCAGCACGAATTCTTCCAACCAGCGCGCGTTGAGATAGGTCAGGCTTTCATCAATGCGGATGGTCAGGATGCGCGGATCAGTGAAAACCTTGTGGCGTTTCACATTTCGGAAATGCTCCGTCTCGGGAACTCGTCCCACAATGGCGGCATGTGGCCGTGAGGCGCGCCAGAGGAACAGTGCGAGGCTTAGGCCGACGCCGGCCATCACACCGGGTTCAACGCCAATCAGGAGCGTCACAGCTATCGTCGCCGCCATCGCGGCAAAATCGGCTTTGGAATAATGCCAGATCGCACGCGGCGTTTTAAAATCGACGAGGCTCAAGACCGCAACGATGATTGTACCTGCCAATGTCGCGATGGGGAGAGAGGCGAGCAATGGCGTCAGGAACAAGGCCGCGAGCAATATGCCAATTGCGGTAAATGCACCTGCGGCCGGGGTCTCTGCGCCCGCATCAAAGTTGACGACCGAGCGGGCAAAGCCGCCCGTCACGGGATAGCCGCCCGAAAAAGCGGCGGCGACATTGGCTGCGCCCAGACCAATGAGCTCCTGATCCGGAACAATGCGTTGCCGCTTTTTCGCTGCAAGCGTTTGCGCGACCGAGACCGATTCCACAAACCCAATGATGCTGAGTAATAAAGCAGGAACAGCCAGTCGCTGCCATAAACCGGCATCAAACAAGGGAACGGTAAAGGGCGGCAAGCTTTGCGGGATGTCGCCCACCACCTTCACGCCTTTGGCTTCGAGATCGAAGGTAATGACCGCCAAAATCGACAACGCGACCGCCACGATGGGTCCGGCTTTGGCAACAAGATCAGCGGGCCGCGCCGCCAGCCCGAAACCGACGAGTATGGGTTTTAAACCTTTGCGTACCCAGAATAGAAATCCGGTCGCAATCACGCCAATCGCAAGGGTGTAAGGATTGGTATCCTTGGCATTTTCGATCAACGTCGTGATCAGCTCGGGCAGTGCCTCACCCGACGCCTTAATGCCCAACAGCGACTTGAGTTGGCTGGTGGCAATGATGATACCGCTTGCGGTAATAAACCCCGACACAACAGGATGCGATAACAGGTTCGCAAGAAAACCCAGACGCAACACACCCATGACAATCAGGATCAGCCCGGACAGCAACGCGAGGACAAGTGTGGCGGCGATAAATTCGGCGCTGCCCGGTGCGGCAACGGCGCTCGCCGCTGTCAAAGTCATCAGCGAAATCACCGCCACTGGCCCAACGGCGAGTGCGCGGCTCGTCCCGAACAGGGCATAGGCAATGATGGGAAGAATAGACGCGTATAGCCCTATTTCCGGTGGCAAGCCCGCCAACATGGCATAAGCCAGGCTTTGCGGGATGAGCATGATTGTGACAATTGCGGCAGCGACCAAGTCATTGGTCAACGTCACGCCGCCATAGCCGCGCCCCCATTCTAATATCGGCAAATAGCGCGCCAATTTCATAGCCGTTATGCCGCGCCGATCTTGTGGGGTTTGACCATCCACTCATGCCCTTTGAGCATACCGTGCCAGTAAATTGGGGGAAGGATGGTGTCCTTTAACAGCCATGACAGGCGCGATGGGCGCGTGCCGTCAATCAACCAATTCGGGAAGCTCGGCAGCAATTTTCCGCCATAACCAAATTCGGCGAGCACAATCTTGCCGCGCTCGACCGTCAACGGGCAACTGCCATAGCCGTCATAATCGGCGACAGGTGGCTTGCCCTCAAGAGCAGCCAATACATTCACCGCGACCATCGGCGCTTGCTTGCGCGCTGCCGCCATGGTCTTGGCGTTTGACGCTGAGCAGGCATCGCCCAAGGCGAAGACATTCGCATACCGCACATGCTGCAACGTTGCTTCATTGACCTCGATAAAACCACTCGCGGCAGCCAGCGGACTGTTGCGCACAAAATCTGGCGCGACTTGCGGCGGGACGACATGGATCATGTCGAACTTTTCGTCGACCCGCGTGACGATGTCCCCGCGTTTCTGTTCAAATGTCGCAATTTTGGCAGGGCCATCAATCGCAACCAGCTTCGATTCAAAATTTAAGTGCGCGTCATAGCGTTCGATATATTCCATCAATGCGGGCACATAGGCCGCGACCCCGAACAGCACTGCGCCGCTGTTATGGAATTGCACATCAATGTCGTTTAACACCCCGGCACGTTCCCACGCGCTGCACGACAGATACATTGATTTTTGCGGCGCGCCTGCACATTTGATCGGCATGGGCGGCTGCGTGAACAGCGCGCGGCCTTGCTTGAAATCCTTCACAAGGCGGTTGGTATAAGGGGCAAGGTCGTAACGATAGTTGGACGTTACGCCATTTTTACCGAGCGTTTCGTTTAAGCCGTCGATGGCATCCCAATCCAGCTTAATGCCGGGGCATGCCACCAGCACGCGATAGGCCACCGAACTGCCATCGGCGAGCAG
>DBOA01000214.1:16756-21733 GCA_002299195.1 Sphingomonadales bacterium UBA658 | reverse complement strand
TCGACCTCTGCCGTGGCGTCGGTTTTGCCCATATCGCTGTTGGCGAGCATATAGTCGATTGCTTGCTCGCGGGTCCAACCCTTGCTGTGGATGCCGGTGTCGACCACGAGACGCATCGCCCGCAGCATTTCGTCGGACAGCGTTCCAAAGCGTTGATACGGGTCTTTAAACAGGCCCATCTCGTAACCGAGGGTTTCGGAATATAGCGCCCAACCTTCGACATAGGCCGTGTTGCCGCCAAAACGCATGAACGCGGGAAGCTTTTCATTTTCCTGTGCGATGCTGATCTGGAAATGGTGCCCAGGTGCGCCTTCATGCAAATAAAGCGTGGTCATGCCAGGCGTAGTGCGGCTTGGCAGGTCATAGGCGTTGAAATAAAATGTGCCGGGACGCGATCCATCTGGGGTACCTGATTGATAGCTGCCGCC
This sequence comes from Sphingomonadales bacterium UBA658, assembly GCA_002299195.1. Taxonomy (GTDB): domain Bacteria; phylum Pseudomonadota; class Alphaproteobacteria; order Sphingomonadales; family Sphingomonadaceae; genus Sphingorhabdus_B. The sequence continues at coordinate 21,305 of DBOA01000214.1, read as the reverse complement.
TGCTTCATATTTCTCGCGGAATTCTTCGTAGGGCTTAATTTCAAGCGGTGCCTTGGGCAGATATTTGAATTGCGTCGAAATCGTTGCGTCGACTTTCTTGCCGATGTCGTAATAGCCCTGCGTCAGCGCATCGCGGCTCGACATTTTGAATTTCGGGTCCGAACGCAGATGCTCGAAAAACTCGGGCAAAGTGCCTTTGAAGCCAACTTCATTTTTGATGGTTTCCATACCCGATGTAATCCGGGCGACTTCCGACAATCCCAGATTGTGGACGTCATCGGCCTTCAATGGAAGGGTCGTCGTTTGTTCGATCAGATATTGATACAGGCCTTCGCCGCCCTTCATGGCAGACAAGCCCACCTGTTCGCGCGCCAATAGCAAATAGCTATCGCGCAGGAAGTCACGCAGACGGGCATTGGCTGGGTACAGACCGTTGACGATGATGTCGCGATATTCCGCCGTTAGGCGTGCTTTGTCCGCATCGCTGAAATTCGCGGGGAATTTCAGCACCGGCCCATAATAAGGCGACTCTTCGGTCTTTTGCGCCAATTGTGTGTTCAGCTGGTCGATGACATTGCGGATCGTCATCTTCGTTTCGAATACGCCGGACGCCATGCCTTGGCGGAAACGGCCAATCGATGCGTCCATCAGGACGATGAATTCCTTGTGACGCTTCAGGTTATTTTCGTAATCCTGAACCGTCTTGAACGGTGCTGCACCCTGTCCGCTGGCGAAGGTCGGATAAAAAGTGTGAAAACCGAAAAAGTGATTGAGTGGACGCACGACCGTCAGGTCCATAATTTCTTTGGACAGACCCTTCAGCGCGTCAATCTGGCTTTGCTTGTAAACGTCGTACGCAATTTTGTCGGTGTCATTCAACTTTGCGCGGTCGATTGTTTTTAAACCATCCAGATTGGCCTGTGCTGCGCTGCGTTCATTGTCGAAATAGGCGTCGGAGATGAAATCACCAAAGCGGTCCGCATAGCGCATATCGCCACGGAACATGGCGTTGAGCGGGTTGCGCTTCAAGCTGGCTTCGTCGTCGGCAGCGAATAAAGCGGCAAGCCGCTGGCTTTCCGTTGCGGTGACCTCGGCCGTCACCGTTTGCGCGTGCGCTGCGCCAAATGGCGTCAACAATGCGGCGCTGACGAGAAGAAGAATGCGTGGGCTATGTTTCATATGGGTCTCTCCAAAAATTGTGTTGGACGCATCAATAGGATGTTGCGGGCAAGTATTAGCGGATGTCCGACCTCCGCGTGCCCGGCACAAGATAAATTCGACAGACGACGGATAATCTGTGGCAGACGATATACAATATTTGCAATCTGTTACCGTATCGTTTCCGCAATCAGGACGGCTTTTGCGTGTTGAGTTCAAGCCAGTTATTTTGCCGGTACCATTTTGTAATCACATGCTTCACGCCGCGGGTAACAGGCGTTCCGGTATGCAGCGTTTTATAATTCAGTGATCCGTCGAGATTCATATTATTCCAGATGAGCATCATGCCCGCTTGCGGTCGCACACCAAGGCCAAGATGTGGAAACTCGGTTGTGCCGCCTTCTTCTGGTTCATTGAGGAATATCATCGCAGTCCAGCTGCGCTGGCCGCCGGCGGGGCCCTCCTTAAGCCAATAGCTTTGGCTGGGATGAAAAAAGTCGTGGTGCGCCTTGAACTCCTGACCGACCTGGTAACGCTGCCCCTGCATTGTCTCGGCATAGCTGTTGTCGATGCCCAAAACATCGCTCATCCGTGCCTCGATTTTGGCGATGAACGCGTCCCAGCGATTCAGGTGACAGCTGTAGCTGGTCCGGAAACCTGCTTGCTCGGTCCCTTTGTACAATGTCGACGGCACGGCATCGGCATCAATTTTGGCAATCATCGTTTTGCAGTCCGCTGCACCCAAAAAGCCCTGATACACATATAATTGCGCATCAGGGTGATCGACCTGCAGGACCAGCGGATTGGCAATCAGCCGCTTTGTGACGTGCGCGCCAATCCGCGACAGCTTTGCCGGATCGTTATTGGGATCAAATTCTTTGGGTGGCGTATCAGGCTGCATCTTATCACCGAATCACGGAACGATACGTCCTCTTACCATGACCCACTCGGCCTTTTCGAGCGTGCGGATATTGGCCAGCGGATTTTCATTTACGGCGACCATGTCGGCCGAATATCCCACCGCGATCCGGCCGATTTCATTTTCCAGCCCGAGCGTTTTTGCGGCAACCGTCGTCGCGCTGGCCAGTGCCTCGGTTGGCGTCATGCCCGCGTTTACCAGCAAAGCAAACTCACTGGCATTGCTGCCATGTTCAAAGACGCCAGCATCGGTTCCAAAGGCGACAGTAACGCCCATTGCCTTGGCCAGCTTAACCTGACGCCCTGCAAATTCGAGCGCCTGCTTGGCCTTGACCTCAACGGTCGGCGTGTAAATCCCTTTGCCAAGGCGAGCGCGCACGCCCTCCAGTGCCATCAACGTTGGGACCAACGCCGTGCCCTTGGCCCTCATGACCTTCAAAGCGGCTTCATCTGCAAATGTGCCATGTTCGATGGAATCGATTCCAGCTGCAGCCGCTGCCTCAATGCCCCGGGCGCCATGGGCGTGCGCCATGACCTTCAGACCCAGCGAGTGTGCGGTGTTGGCAATCGAGACCATTTCCTCATTGGTGAAATGCGCTTCCAGCCCTCTCCCCTGTTGCGAAAGGACGCCGCCGGTCGCGGTGATCTTGATGACATCTGCGCCTGCCTTTGACGATTTGCGCACCTTTTCGGCGCATTCGACGGGGCCAGTGCAGGTGAAACCCGAATCCAGCGCGGCCAAAACGTCGCTGCGGAAGCCAGTGACATCGCCATGCCCGCCGACGATCGACAAAGCTGGCCCAGCAGCGACAATGCGTGGGCCAACAATGCGGCCTTCCGCGGTACCGCGGCGCAGGACAAAAGCAGTATTTTGCGCAGAACCGGCTTCGCGTACCGTTGTGAAACCTGCTTTGACGGTTAGCGCGGCGTTTTTCACGCCCATGACGACGCCCCATTCGTCAGGATTGACCGCTTGGTCGCGGAAATCATCGCCGGGGTCGCCGGTCAAATGGACGTGCAGGTCGATGAGGCCGGGAACCAATGTTTTGGTCGAAAGGTCGACCACCCTATCCGCCTGAAACGGATTATTTGTGCCTTTGGCGATATTTTTAATACGTCCGTCTTCGACCAAGATAACCGCTGGGCCAGTTGGGCCAGTTGCCGCATCGGGCACCAGATTGCCGACAATGATTGCTTGCGTCGCTGCCAACGAAGGGGCTGAAACACATAAAGCTGCACCAGCGAGTAATATCTTACGGAACATCAAAAAACCTCTCTTATGTTTATGCGCGGTTTCGTTACACGACTTTGTTAAATGGTATGTCCATGACCGGGAACTGTTCCCAGCCGGTGAAATCGAAATGCCACCATTCGTTGGAAAGGCCAACAAACCCCTCGGCTTCCAAATAGCCTTGTAAGCGGGCGCGGTTGGCCAAGGCTGCCGGGGTGGCATCTATATAGTCGCGATGGGCTTTTTCGGAAAAATCATCGAACTCTGTTGGCATCTCGACCAGCTGTCCGGTGCGCAGGTCATGCAAAGTCAAATCGACGGCACAGCCGCGATTATGTTTGGACCCGCGTTTCGGGTTCGCCACATATTCTTTCTTGGGGCCAACCGGCGTTGCGTCCCATAATTTTTTGGTTATCCGCCATGGCCGATAGGCGTCGTAAATTGTCAGGCCAAAGCCATCCGCCTGGGCTGCTGTGCTGGCGCGGGCGACCGCTTGCGCGGCAGGGGCGGCCAGAAAGGCGCGCGCTTCGTCATACAGCACGCGGCCAGTGAAATTGTTGGCGGTCGCATAACGCATATCAAGCTTGATCGCAGGGTCGAGTGTGACCAACTCGATAAGGCGCTTGGGATCGTCCGCTTTAATCCGCGCGGCGGCGTTGGCGGGGATGAACGACACATCGCGGTCGGGACCAACCGGAACGCAGCTGGCCAGCGGCAGTGCCGCCAGCCCAAAAGCCACCTCCCGGCGGGAGAGGATCATTTTGCGTCTTTCGCCAGCCACTCTTCAAGCCATTTGATCGTATAATTTCCGTTTTGGAAATCGGGCTCTTCCAACAAACGTTGATGCAGCGGAATGGTCGTCTTCATGCCTTCAATCACGAATTCGCCAAGCGCACGGCGCAGCCGCATTAGGCAGCCCTCGCGCGTCTGACCATACACGATCAACTTGGCGATCATGCTGTCATAATATGGCGGCACTTTATAGCCATGATACAGGCCACTATCGACGCGGACATAAAGACCACCGGGTGGGTGATACCATGACACGGTTCCCGGTGACGGCATGAAGGTTTGCGGGTCTTCGGCGTTAATCCGGCATTCGACGGCATGGCCTGTGAAGGTCACGTCCTCTTGCTTGAACGAAAGCGGCTTTCCTTCGGCGACGCGGATTTGTTCGCGGACGAGGTCGATGCCGGTAATCATTTCGGTGACCGGGTGTTCGACCTGAAGCCGGGTGTTCAT
>DBOA01000214.1:4256-16432 GCA_002299195.1 Sphingomonadales bacterium UBA658 | reverse complement strand
GTGTTCATTTCGATGAAATAGAACTCACCATTTTCCCACAGAAACTCGATAGTACCCGCGCCGCGATAGCCCATGTCAGCCATAGCCTTCGCACAGATATTGCCCATGCGATCGCGTTCAGCGGTCGCAAGAACGGGCGAGGGCGCTTCTTCGAGCACTTTTTGGTGCCGGCGTTGCAGCGAACAATCGCGTTCGCCCAAATGGACCGCATTGCCTTTGCCATCGCCAAAAATCTGAAATTCAATGTGGCGTGGATTGCCAAGATATTTTTCGAGGTAGACTGTCGCATCGCCAAAGGCTGCTTTTGCTTCGGACCCTGCTTGCTGCATTTGGGTCTCAAGCTCTTCTTCGCTGTTGACGACCTTCATGCCGCGGCCACCGCCACCCGACGCCGCCTTTATGATTACCGGATATCCGATTTCGCGGGCAATTGCTTTGGCTTCGGCGACATCTTCAATTGCGCCGTCAGAGCCAGGGACAAGTGGCAAACCCAATGCGCCTGCCGAACGCTTGGCTTCAACCTTGTCGCCCATCGTGCGGATATGTTCGGGCTTGGGGCCAATCCATTTGATGTTATGGCTCTCAACGATTTCCGCAAACTGCGCGTTTTCCGACAGAAAACCGTAGCCGGGGTGGATGGCGTCAGCATGGCTGATTTCCGCGGCTGAAATAATCGCCGGTATATTCAAATAGCTGTCGGTTGCAGAAGGCGGTCCGATGCAAATCGCTTCGTCGGCGAGGCGCACATGCATGGCGTCGGCATCCGCAGTCGAATGCACGGCAACGGTCTTGATCCCCATTTCATGCGCCGCACGGTGAATGCGAAGCGCGATCTCGCCGCGGTTGGCGATAAGGATTTTTTCGATCGCCATAGGTTAAGCAATCACCAGCAATGGCTGGTCAAATTCGACGGGCTGCCCGCTTTCCACGTAAATCGCGGTAACCGTTCCTGCATTTGGCGCGATGATTGGGTTCATGACCTTCATCGCCTCAATGATCAGGACGGTGTCACCTGCCTTCACTTGCTGGCCAACGCTGACGAACGGTGCGGCATCGGGCTCAGGTGTCAGATAGGCGGTGCCCACCATAGGTGATTTCAAGGCGTTTGCTGCAGTGGCAGGTGCGCTTGGGGTTTCATGGGCGGCCGCAACAGTGGGCGCCGCAACAGCAACGGGCGCTGCGGCCATAGGTCCTGCAACCGCAGTCATCGTCCGCGAGACACGAATTTTGCGCTCGCCGTCCTCAACCTCAATTTCGCTGAGACCTGTGTCGTTCAACATGGCCGCGAGTTCGCGGACAAGGTCCGTATCCACCTGCATGCTGCCACTAGTTCCTGTTTTCGCCGCCATTTAAAACTCCTTGGGACCCTAAACTTGCAATGATGCGCCTAATGTCAAACTTGCAACGCCGCGTCTAGCGCCAGTTCATACGACTTTGCGCCATGACCTGCAAACACGGCCTTTGCGCCCATGCTGACATAGCTCAAATGCCGAAATGCTTCGCGTTTGTGCGGATCGGACAAATGCACCTCGAAAACCGGAACGGTGATGGCCTTTATGGCATCCAAGATCGCGACTGAGGTGTGGGTGTATCCTGCGGCGTTCAACAACACCGCTTTGGCGCCCACGGCTTGTGCCTCTTGCAACCAATCGACGAGATGCCCTTCATGATTTGACTGACGAAAGTCGATGGACGCACCAGCTGCCCTTGCGCGGTCATCAAGATGTCCGGCAATGTCATCAAGCGTATCTGTGCCGTAAATTTCGGGCTCTCTGGTACCAAGTAAATTGAGATTTGGTCCGTTCAGAACAAAGATTATCGGCTTATCAGCCAAAGGACGTCCCCTGATATTGTCAAAGCAGCGGTTGCGAACCGCATCATTACGGCACTATATGCTCGTCGATAAAAATAGCGAGATGAAATGACCTCTTCCCTTACCACCGATTCTATCTCCCTCACGCTGAATGGCGACCCGCGGCAATTTCGGGCCGGGGCAACCGTTGCAGACCTTGTTCGCGATATTGGACTGGATCCGGCCAAGGTTGCTGTTGAGCGGAATCTCGAAATCGTGCCGCGTTCCACATTGGAAAATGAGCACCTGGCTGACGGTGATGTTTTGGAAATCGTCCATTTCGTAGGCGGCGGGCAAGACGATAGCTGGTCCGTCGCTGGGCGCCATTTCACTTCGCGGCTGATCGTCGGTACCGGCAAATATAAGGACTTCGAACAAAACGCCGCTGCGTTGGTGGCATCGGGCGCCGAAATCATCACGGTTGCCGTGCGCCGCGTCAACGTCTCGGATCCCAAAGCGCCGATGTTGACGGATTATATCGATCCGAAGAAATATACCTATCTGCCGAACACCGCAGGCTGCTTTACCGCGGACGACGCGATACGCACGTTGCGTCTGGCACGTGAGGCGGGCGGTTGGGACTTGGTAAAGCTTGAGGTGCTCGGCGAAGCGAAGACGCTCTATCCCGATATGCGCGAAACATTGAAGGCGACCGAAATCTTGGCGAAGGAGGGATTCTTGCCAATGGTCTATTGTGTCGATGATCCCATCGCCGCCAAGCAGCTTGAGGATGCCGGCGCAGTCGCGGTGATGCCATTGGGCGCGCCGATTGGTTCGGGGCTTGGCATTCAAAACCGCGTTACAATCCGTTTGATTGTCGAGGGCGCGAAAGTGCCCGTGCTGGTCGACGCTGGCGTCGGGACGGCGTCTGACGCAGCAGTGGCCATGGAATTGGGCTGCGATGGTGTGTTGATGAACACGGCTATCGCGGAAGCCAAAGACCCCGTTGCGATGGCAACAGCGATGAAGCTGGCCGTCCAATCTGGACGTATGGCCTATCTCGCGGGTCGCATGGGACGGCGCATGTATGCTGATCCGTCCAGCCCGCTTGCGGGTCTGATCTAAACAAAGCCAGAGTTTGCTATTTCCCGGCGAGCCGTTTGACCTCTGCCAGATATTTGCGCCCGATGCGCATCGACAGGTCTTCACCCAGCAACGCATGCCACACACCGCCGCCTTCATGGCGCAGTCCGGTTATCAGGTCCCGGCGCACAATATGGCTGCGGTGGATGCGCTGGAATTGATCGGGGTCCAGCCGCTGTTCAAGCGTCGAGATTGTCTGGTGCAACAAATAACTCCGCCCGCCAGTATGTAGCCGCATATAATCGCGCTCGGCCTCAATGCGTTCAATATCCATTGCGGCAATGCGGATGAGTTCGGCGCGATGTGATACCCAAAATTCATGCGCATATCGGCTGTCGGATTTCGACGTGGTTGTGGCGGGACTGGTGTCGGCGTCTTGTGTGCCAGCTGCGCGTGCAATGGCGCGGCCCAGCCGCTCGCTCGATACCGGTTTTAAAACATAATCGACGACATCAAGGTCAAAGGCCTCGACCGCAAAATTATCGTATGCCGTAATTAAAATGATTGCCGGCTTTTTGTGCATCAGGCCCAATGCACGCGCCGCGTTGATGCCGTCCATTTTGGGCATGCCGATGTCTAGGAAAATCAGGTCCGGCGTCAGCTGTTGCGCAATACGCAGCGCCTCTACGCCATCGTTTGCTGTTCCGACGACCTCGATAGCTGGATGATCCGCGCTCAGGGTTTCCAGCCGTTCAATGGCCAAAGGTTCATCGTCAACAATCAATGTGCGCAGGCGCTTCATGCCGCGATCCTGTGGCTCAAAGGCAGCGTGAGTATCGCGATGAACCCGCCGCTTTTGACCGACTGTGTATCGAGCCGTGCCGCGGACTTATATCGCGCCTCCAGCCTATCGCGCACATTGGCAAGGCCAATGCCATTTCCGCCGACATGTGCTGCGTCAACAGCCTCTCCGTCATCAATGACGCTCAACACCAGATTATCATCGCGGCGATCCGCGCTGATCGTAATGGAGACCGGCCGTGTGGCCCGCGACACGCCATATTTTATGGCATTTTCAACAAGCGGCTGGAGAATGAGGGCAGGCACATGCTGGTTCATCAGCTCAGGCGGAATGTTGATGCTGACGCGCAGTCGCTTGGGGTAACGCACGCTTTCGATTTCCAGATACAGACGTTGCAGTTCCACTTCCTCCTCAAGCGTGACATCCTCCAACGGATCGGAAGACAGGCTCGTCCGGTAAAAATTGGACAAGTTCTGGATCATCGCTTCGGCCTCTTTGGGCTTACCGGTGATGACCAGGCTTGAGAGCGAATTCAGCGTGTTGAAAAGAAAGTGGGGATTGACTTGATAGCGCAGCGACCGCAGTTCGGCATCTTGTGCTGCTTGCGCAAATCTGGATGTTTTGCGTTCGGCTTCGCGCACTTCACGCGCATAGCCGATGGCAACATATAGCGAGCTCCACGCGATCAGGAAAAAATAATGGGTGACGGAGATGTCGGCGATTTCTTGCCAGAAGGACAGCCCCAATTGGGCCTTCAGATCTTCAAAGCTGCGTCCAACGCTGGGGTCTTTGAAAAGGCTGATCGGATCGTACAGGTTGAAGATATAGAAATTTGCCGACGCAAGCGCGATGGCACAGGGAATTGCGCCCAGAAACGCGACGCTGACGCGAAAACCAAGCGGTCGCCGATCCGCCATCCGCAAACCAGTATATAAAATCCAAGTGACCAATACACCCACCAGCGCGACGATGAGGCGCCGTTCAAAGAGCACCGCCTGCGCTGGAAAGTCGAGCAATGCCGCGCGCAGCGACAAGATGAGGGCGTAAAAAGCCCAGAACCCGATGATCGTGAGCAAAGCCATTTGATGGCCAATCAGTGCTTTTCGCGAGGTGACGTTCTCCATAGCCTTTCATACCGGATTTTCCGCCGGTTGCACCACGCCTACCGTTTCTCGTCGAACGCTCCGCCGATTTCGTCGAATGTTTTGCCGCTGGCTGCTTAATCGGGTTTGCGCTGATAGCGGAAATACCAAACTTCATGCCCCAAACGGCGGGCCTTGGCTTCATAACGGGTTTCGGGCCAACCGCCAGGCCGGCTTTGGAAGTCTGCTGCGGCTTCGCACAGCCAGTTATATTGGTGCCGGTGGCGCTGCATGACCATGAGGGCGTGGCGCAAATAGACAGGGTGATCGGTGCCGAACCGGAATTCCCCGCCGGGTTTCAATTTTGCGTGGATGAGATCAAGCGGACCATCGTTCATCATCCGGCGCTTTACATGCCGCGCTTTGGGCCAAGGGTCGGGATGCAACAGATAGACGAAGGCGAGCGACTTGTCGGGTACGCGGCGCAATATTTCCAGCGCATCGCCCATATGCAAGCGCACATTGCGCAGCGCGCCTTCACGCACATGCGACAGCGCTTGCGCGACCCCGTTCATGAACGGTTCGCAGCCTATAAATCCGTGGTCGGGTAAAAGGTCGGCGCGGTAAGCCAGATGTTCCCCGCCGCCAAAGCCGATTTCAAAGTGCATGGCGCGATCATCGCCGAACAATTGCATGCTGCCCAGCTCGCCCGTTTCAGGCACCGAAATTTGCGGCAGAAGATTGTCGACCAGATCAGCCTGTTCGACACGCAGCTTCTTGCCCTTTGAACGGCCATATAGGCGGTTCAGTGTCGTGGGGTCTCCGGGCTTGTTCGCAGTCATAGCGGTGGCGGCTAAACTTTCAGCCGCCACGCTGCAAGTGTAATCAGGCGAGAGCGGCCTTCAAATCTTCGACAAGGTCGGTGCGTTCCCACGGGAAGAAATCACCTTCGGGCTTGCGTCCGAAATGTCCATAAGCCGCAGTCTTGCGATAGATTGGCTTGTTGAGGCCAAGATGCGTGCGAATGCCGCGCGGGGTAAGTCCGCCCAGCTTTTCGATATTCATGATCGCCGCTTCAATCAGGTCGTCGCCAACTGTGCCGGTTTCATGCGTATCGACATACAGCGACAGCGGCTTTGAAACGCCAATCGCATAGGCCAGCTGGATGGTGCAGCGGGTCGCAAGACCAGCGGCAACGATGTTCTTCGCCAGATAGCGCGTGATGTACGCCGCCGAGCGGTCAACCTTTGTCGGATCCTTGCCGCTGAATGCGCCGCCGCCATGGGGCGCTGCGCCGCCATAGGTGTCGACGATGATCTTGCGGCCGGTCAGGCCAGCGTCACCGTCAGGGCCGCCGATTTCAAAGCTACCGGTCGGGTTGATGTGATAGACCGTGTCGCGCAGCAATACCGGCGGAATAATGTCGGCCACAACCTTGCGCACATAAGCGTGCAGTTCCGCTTCCTTGGCACCCGTGTCATAACCCGCAGCATGCTGCGTCGAAACGACAACGGCGGTTGCGGCGACGGGCAAGCTGCCTTCGTAGCGCAGGGTAACCTGGCTTTTTGTGTCGGGTTCAAGGAACGGGGCTGCGCCGGAATGGCGGTCAGCGGCCATACGCTCCAAAATCTTGTGGCTGTAATAGAGCGTTGCCGGCATCAGATCGGGCGTTTCGTCGGTCGCATAGCCAAACATGATGCCCTGATCGCCAGCGCCTTCATCCTTGTTGTCCGATGCATCAACGCCTTGCGCGATATGCGCGGATTGGCCGTGCAGATTGTTTTCAAAGCGGAACGTTTCCCAATGGAAACCATCCTGCTCGTAACCGATGTCTTTTACGGTGCGGCGAACGGTGGCTTCGATTTCTTCCTGTGCGCCGGGTGCCCATGCGCCATCTTCATAGACGCCTTTGCAGCGGATTTCACCGGCAAGCACGACCAACTGCGTCGTGGTCAGGGTTTCGCACGCGATGCGGGCTTCGGGGTCTTTGGAAAGAAATAGGTCGACGATAGCGTCGGAAATTTGGTCCGAAACCTTGTCTGGGTGCCCTTCGGACACGGATTCGGAAGTGAAAAGGTAATTTGCGCGCATGGTTGTTCCAGTCTGTTGGCTGTATCTGCGTATAAAGGATTCTTTATATCTGTTTTCGCCCTTAGCGAGAACGTACGCGGCGGGCAAGAGGTAACAGCGCACAAGCGATGAGCAGCCCTGCAAAGCCGAGCGGCAACATATTTCCAAAACGTGCGAACAATGTCGGCGCCTTCGCCTGCGGCACAACTGCGTCGATCCGGCCAGATGTTCCAAGCGGCAGGCTTTTCATGATCCGGCCGTTCGCATCGATGACGGCGCTGATGCCGGTTGGTGTGGCGCGCACGACAGGTAAGCCTTCTTCAATGGCCCGAAGACGCGCCTGTGCCAAATGCTGTGGCGGGCCGACGGTGCCGAACCACGCGTCGTTGGATGGATTGAAGATGAAGTCTGGCCGGTTCGTGCGGTCGGTAACTTGGCCCGAGAATATCATTTCATAGCAAATCTGGATGCCGATTTTAACCGGCTTGCCGTTCAGATTGACTGTCATCGTCTGTGGTCCAGGACCGGTCCAGAAATCGAGGTCGCCGGGTACCAATCGCGCCAAGCCCAAAGGCCGCAGCAACCACGGCAGCGGCAGATATTCGCCATAAGGGACAAGATGCGCCTTGTCATAATGGCCCAAGATATTGCCGTTCGCGTCCATGGCCGAAACGCTGTTGCGCGCCGCGACCAGTTGGCCCTTTTCAATCACCAGCCGGTTTGCGCCCGTGACCAAAACATCGCCGTCACCCATCAGCGTCGTCAGCCGCGCCCGCGCGCCTGTCGCACTTTCGCCCGGCTGGCCCTGATAATAACGATAGGGATAGCCCTCTTCCAAATAATCGGGAATTGCCGCCTCTGGCCATAAAATCAGCCGCGCGCCTTGATCGGGCATCGGGCGGCTGTTCATCGCCAGCTTGGCAAAGTTGATCGCGTCATAGCCCGGCGCATATTTGTCGGCTTGGCTGATGTTGGGTTGCGCGACGGTGACGGCGACAGATGCCCTATCTGGTGCGCTTTGATCGTAGGAGCTTCGCCCAGTGATAGCGACTGCTGCGAGCGCCAATAATATTAAACCGCCAAGAAAATAGCCGGTCCGCCCGCCATCGCCGCGTTCAACGCCAGATGCTGACGTCCACAAAGTCACGAACCTTAGGATCATCCCAACAACAAGAAGCATGAACCCCGAAAGGCCATAGGTTCCAAGGGCGGTTGCAGGTTGCGAAAGATATGGAACCGACAGGGTAACCACACTGAGCGGGTTCCAGACATAGCCAGTGAATACCGAGCTGCGCAGCCATTCGGTGATGATCCACAAGCCAGCAAAGGCCAAGATGAGGTGAAGGGTGGCTGTAGGCCTTTGCTTCGCGTCATCTCCGCCGGGATCACGAAGGGCGTTCGTCGCCCGGCGATTGATCCAATGGGCTCCAGCCGCAGCTAAGGCGGGATACACCGCCAAATATAGCGCCAGCCCGAATACCGCGATGTAACCAAGCCAGATCGGCATCGCCGCCTGAAAGGTGAAGGCGACCGCGATCCACTGATTGCCAAAAGTGAAATGCCCTACCCCGAAAAGCCAGCCGAGCATGAACGCGCCTTTGGTGCTCGTCGCTTGGCTTATCAGCTGGATGAGCATTGCAAAGCACACAAGCGTCAGCGGCCAAAGCCCCCATGGTTCAAAACCATAAGCGGACGCTGCACCCGCCACGAGCGCAGTCCAACGGGGAAACTTTCCGAGCAAAGCCGATAATTTCTGCATGGCGCGCTTTTGCCCACCATATATGACAATTGCAATCGGACAAAAACGTCGTTGCTTGCGGTTCAGGCTTTCGATGCTAATTCATCGCCATGATTATTTTTGTGTATGCGCTCGCAATGTCTTCGCCATCCGCCCTGACGGAAACGCATCAGTCGGATATCGCATGTGTTGCGACCCTTGCGACCTTGGCGGAGCGACAGCGGCTTGGCACCGCGCCGTCCGATATGCCCAATGTCGGGCAATCGGGAAAACGGTGGGCCGGCATCGTCGGCAGCCGTATCACCGAACAAAGCGGCCAACCCCGTGAGTTGGTCGCGGTTGCCATGGCTGAAGCGGCGAAAGCCGAATTTCAGCGCCCAAGTGATCCGGCGACCATCCACAAATGCGCGATGCAAATGTCGCAGGAACTCGCTACGGCCGATATTTCCGATCAACCCCTTCCCAAACCGGTGACATCAAAATGAGCTTACGCCCCTTCCACTTGGCCTTTCCCGTCCGTGACTTATCCGAAGCGCGGCGCTTTTACGGCGAAATCATGGGGTGCCCCGAAGGGCGCGCGTCCGATCATTGGGTCGACTTCGACTTTTTCGGACATCAGATCGTTGCGCATCTCGATGCCAATGCGCGATCCGTTTCCACGCATAATCCGGTGGATGGCCATGACGTTCCCGTACCCCATTTTGGTGTCGTGCTGACGATGGAACAATGGGAATTGCTGGCCGCCCGCGTAACGGCCGCTGGCATCAGCTTTGGCATTGAACCCCATGTCCGTTTTAAAGGCGAAATTGGCGAGCAGGCGACGATGTTCTTCTGCGACCCGAGCGGCAATGCACTGGAATTCAAGGCATTCGCCGACGACGCAAATTTGTTCGCGCGTTAACGAACCTTATTCGTCATTTTCCGGCGCCGATGAATCACGCGCCTCGCTGTTTTCACTTTCAAACGTCATCGACGGTTCGCCAGTGATGGCCGGAATGGTTTCGATTTCTGGAGCGGCAACGGGCATTTCGTCGCTTGCGTTGGGCACATTTTCGGACGGCTCCCGCTTTGGTGCTTCCGGAGCGGTAGCTTCATCGGTCTCAACCGGCGCGGCAGTCGTGCGTTGGTCCGCGTCGAGATAAGAGCGCGTGGCCATAGCGGCCATGACAATGATGGTGACGACCGCGATGAAGGTGACGATTTTGCGTGAACTGCTGTCCATGTCTGCTTTCCAATATTGTAAATAACCCGCGTGTGGCGGTGCTAGCTTGCTTCAATCGTTGTGACGTTGGAGCAGACATCACTTTTGCGCGCACCATTGCCAGCCAACATCGTGAACGCAAAAAATCCGCCGACGACCGCCCCCAGAAACGCGGCGGTGACCCACGCCAGATATTTGTCGATGAATGCCTTGATCGGGCGTCCGAATTTCCAGAACAAAAATCCGACCAGCATGAACTGGAATGCCCGGCTCAACACGCTGGCCCAGATGAAGGTTAACAGGTCCATTTTGATGAAACCTGCGGTCAAGGTCAGCAGCTTGAACGGAATGGGGGTCGCCCCCTTGATCAAAATAATCTCCGCGCCAAATTCGCGCAGATAGCAGGCGGCAGCAGGAAAGCTGTCCCATAGTCCAAGCGCCTTTAGCAGCGCCGTGCCGATGGTTTCATACGCGAAATAGCCAATGGCATAGCCAAAGAGCCCGCCCAATACGGAGGCCAAGGTACAAATCGCCCCATAGCGCAACGCCTTGTCCGGGCGCGCGAGACACATCAACCCAAGCAGCGGGTGCGGTGGTATCGGGAAGAATGAGCTTTCGATGAAGGAAAACAGGAACAGCCAGCGTTCTGCATGGGCGTGCCCAGCCTTTTCCATCATCCAATCATATAGGCGTTTCAACATTGTGTGCGGCGTTAAACCGAGAACGGCCGCAAGTGCAAGCTTTTAACCTGCGGGCATATTCCGTGCGATGTCCGCATCCGATGCCCGCGTGGCTTCGCTGGCGGGCGCGAAGATGAAATAGCCCGTGATAACCATCATCAGCACGATCAGGACTTTCAGCAGATCACGCATATCCCGGGCGCGCAAGCGCCGTTTCGACCGTCTGCGGGACGGCAATGGTTTCCCAGATATGTCGAGAATAGTGGCCATTGAATACTCCTTGACCATTAAAACCCCAGCGCGTCGCATATGTTCCGCAATCGGCCGATTATGTTTTCCTTGGCCACTTATGCAGCAACAAGACTTGCTTTCTGTCGCGCGAATGCACAGCGGGTGGGAATGGAATTGGAAAACTTCGATACAGACGCGTTCTTGCGCGATTATTGGCAGAAAAAGCCGCTGCTTATCCGCAATCCGTGGCACAATTGGCAAAACCCGCTGGAGCCCGATGAGCTTGCCGGTCTCGCCTGCGAAGAAGAAGTGGAGTCGCGCCTGATTTGTCAGACCGCCAAGGGCTGGGAGATGGAGCAGGGGCCGCAGCATGAGGATCGCTTGGGCGGCCTTGGTGTATCGCATTGGACGTTGCTGGTGCAGGCGGTCGATCACCATGTGCCGATGGTGGCTGACCTCATCGCGCCGTTCCGGTTCATTCCCAACTGGCGGATTGACGATGTCATGGTCAGCCTTGCCGCCGACCAAGGCGGGGTTGGTCCGCATTTCGACCAATATGATGTTTTCCTGATTCAGGGCCACGGTCGCCGCCGTTGGCAGATTGGGCCGCATTGCGATGGCGATAGCCCGCTGGCGCCGCATGAAGACCTCAAACTGCTCGCAGAATTTGAGGCGACCGAAGAATGGGTGCTTGAACCCGGCGATATCCTGTATGTCCCGCCGGGTATCGCGCATAATGGCGTTGCGGTGGGTTCGGACTGCATGACCTATTCGGTTGGTTTTCGTGCGCCGTCGCGCGCCGACCTGCTGGGGCATTTTGTCGATGATATGCTTGAGCAGATTCCTGAAGATGATTTGTACCGCGATCCGGATTTGGCAGGGCAGGCCAACCCGGGTGAGATTATGCCCGACGCCTTGGCGCGCTTGCACCGGATGACGCTGGATTCGCTTTCCGACCCGCGCGCCTTTGCGCGTTGGTTCGGCATGTTCAACAGCACGCCCAAATATGCCGAAATGGACTGGCAACCGGAAACTCCCGTTGCAGCGGACGAGGTTCGACAATCTATTGCCGATCACGCCCCGCTGTCGCGCAATCCGGCAAGCCGGTTGGCATTTATGGGCGATGGTGCGGATGCCGTGATGTTCTTTGCCGATGGCGCATGCTTTGACTGCGGCGCGGAGACAGCGGATCTGGCGCGCCAGCTGTGCGCGCAAGATGCGATGGTCGTCGACGCTGCTCTTGCGTCAGTGGACGCGGCGATCGACCTGCTGACGCAGC
This sequence comes from Sphingomonadales bacterium UBA658, assembly GCA_002299195.1. Taxonomy (GTDB): domain Bacteria; phylum Pseudomonadota; class Alphaproteobacteria; order Sphingomonadales; family Sphingomonadaceae; genus Sphingorhabdus_B. The sequence continues at coordinate 4,474 of DBOA01000214.1, read as the reverse complement.
TGTGCAACATGGGGTGCATCGCGTTCGAAGGCGAAGATTGATTTGCGCACGCGGCTGAGCATTTGCCGAAGAAAGGCGGGGTTCGCGGTGGAGGCGGATGCCATTGCCGCAATGGCGGCGGCGACAATCACGCTGCGCCATTATCGCTGCGACCGATGTGGCCAATTTCATCTGACAAGCCGGACCAAGGGCAAGCGCGTGCCGCGCCCGGCGGGCTA
>DBOA01000214.1:0-3885 GCA_002299195.1 Sphingomonadales bacterium UBA658 | reverse complement strand
CGCCAGCTGCCGGGGGCAAGATCATCCAGCGTCCAATCGCCAACGCCGTGGCGCACCAGCCGCAATGTCGGGTGGCCCACCGCGGCGGTCATACGGCGCACTTGCCGGTTGCGGCCTTCGCGGATGATAAGCTGTATCCAGCTGTCGGGCACCGTCTGGCGGACGCGAATGGGCGGATCGCGCGGCCAAAGCTGCGGATCGGCAATGCGCTCTGCCTCTGCGGGCAAGGTCACCCCGTCCTTCAACTGCACGCCGCGCCGCAATTGGACGAGCGCATCATCGGAAACCGTGCCCTCAACCTGAACGCGGTAGATTTTGGGCAGCTTGTACCGCGGATCGGAAATGCGCGCCTGCAACCGCCCGTCGTCGGTCAGGATCATCAGCCCTTCGCTGTCCATATCGAGCCGGCCCGCGGGATAAACCCCGGGCACGTCGATAAAGTCGGACAAGGTCGGGCGCGGCGAACCGGCGGTTCCCTTGTCGGTAAATTGCGGCAAGACGCCAAAAGGTTTGTTGAACAGAATGACGCGCGACATCCCCATCCCTTAGCGAAGCCACCAGAAAAGGGGAAATCATCCTATGGTTGTGCACATTTATAACCAAATAGGTAAAAATATATTGACATCGTAACGTTATTTGGTTAGTGTTGGGCATAGTCGAAAATTGCGATTCGCGGCGCTGCGGCGTTTTTGCGAAAATATCACGGGCTGAAGAGCGATCTTCGGCCCTTTTTCTTTGGGATCAGGAGGCTGGCGATGACGAAAGATAAAATAAGCGTGCCCGACACCCGTTTGAATGCGCGCACCCGGCGTCTTTTCCTCAACCATTTGGCCGAAACCGCAAATGTGGCTGCGTCGGCCAGAGCGGCGGGTGTTGCCAGCAGCGGCGTCTATGCCGAACGGCGACGGTCGGCGGGCTTTCGCGATGATTGGGCGCGCGCGCTTTGCGAAGGCTATGCGCGGCTGGAGACCGATTTGTTGGGCGAAGCTTTGTTGGCGGCCAATGGCAAAACGGCGGAGGCGACGTTGAAAATAAGTCTGGCCAAGTTTCGATATGGATAGGTGGCGACTGGCGCTATCTGGCTGCACATGACGGGATGCGGCTTTGGAACAGGTCCAATGGTCGTGATAGCATTTATACCGGAGGCGTTTGGCGTAGCGGCCCAATTATCGCAAACCCGTCTGGCGGGGCAGTGGTCGATATCGAAGCGCGTGCGACACTCGGTGCGATGTTACAGTATTTCAGACTGATAGGTGTATTGACCGCTTGATCGAAAGCACCGCAAAAACACCGCCAGTATTCGGATAAAATGTGAATAATGGTGACATTTTAGCAACAGTATAAGGACATAGCGACTTGCATCGATGGAACAGAATCGATAGGCATAAGTTGTAGAATTTCCGTTCCTAAGATAGAATTTCCGTTCCTAAGATAGAAAAGGGGAAAGTTGATGCGTAATTTAGCCATAGGTTTGGCGCTCGCTTCCACTGCTCTGGCATCGCCGGCTTTGGCTCGCGACGACCAGTGGTATGTTGGAGTCGATGGCGGTGCCATGATAGTGGAAGATCTGAGTTTGGATATCGGCACATTGAATAATGCTGCATCGGTCGACACAAAAAAGGCTTTTGATGTTGGCGGCGTTGTAGGTTACGATTTCGGCGGCTTCCGTCTTGAATCAGAAGTTTCATATCGCAATGCCGATGTGTCTGGCTTCAATAGCCAAACACCTCAAATTCCCAGCGGTGCGACTGCTACTTTGGCCCCGGCTGGCTCTTACAAAATTGGTGGTAATACAACTGCGCTGAGCTTCATGGTCAACGGACTGTTGGATTTCGGCGACGACGACGGTATTCAGGGCTTTGTTGGCGGCGGCGTTGGCGTTGCACGCGTTGATTTGCAAGCTGTTTTTGCATTGCCTCCGGCTCTTGACGACTCCGACACTGGTTTCGCATGGCAGGCTCTTGCGGGCATCCGTGCCCCATTGAGCGATAACTGGGACGTGGGCCTGAAGTATCGTTTCTTCAACGCGGATAAGGTTGGTCTTGTTGATCGTCTTGGGCGTGCTGTTGACACGCGCTTCCGTTCGCACAGCGTGATGGGCAGCCTAGTTTACAACTTCGGCGGTGCACCTGCACCGGTTGAAGTTGCTGCACCGCCACCACCGCCACCATATGTGGCGCCACCACCGCCACCGCCACCGCCACCGCCACCACCAGCGCCAGTGTGCAACACCGGTCCTTATATCGTATTCTTCGATTGGGATCAGTCGAACTTGCGTCCTGACGCAGCATCGGTTCTGGACAACGCGGTTGCGCAGTATTCGAACTGTGGCACTGCGAAGGTTATGCTTGCTGGTCACGCCGATAAGTCGGGTAGCGCAAAGTACAATGTTGGTCTCTCCGAGCGTCGTAACACCACTGTGCGTTCGTACCTTGAGTCCAAGGGCGTTGCCGGCGGTGCAATTGCAACCGAAGCATTCGGTGAAACTGCTCCATTGGTTCAGACTGCAGATGGTGAGCGTGAACCGCAAAACCGTCGCGTTGAAGTTACCTACGGTCCAAATTCGGGAATGTAATTCCGAACAGACCAATATGTTAAAAGAAAGGCCGGTCGAAAGACTGGCCTTTTTTATGTCGTTAATGGATGCAGCCGACAGGTCTGCGTTCTTACGCAGCTTTGGTTTTTACCTGGGCACGGACAGTGGCCGCCTCAAGCAGCCTTGTTTCAAGTGATTTCAACTTGGTCTTGCTTTCGATTTTTGCACCGAAAAGATCTGTCGCATAGAATGTATCTACTGCGCGTTCGCCATAGGTTGCGATATGCGCACTGTGCAATGTTACCTTTGACTCGAACAAAGCCAATGCCAAATTGTTCAGCAATGCCGGCCGGTCCAGCGCATTTACTTCTACAACGGTGAAGCGGTTAGACGCTTGGTTATCTATCAGCACCGAAGGCGCAATTTTAAATGCGTCGGCACGCCGGAGAGCCTTGGGCTTGGCGTCAAGTTGCGTCATCAATTTGGCACGGTTGGTTAATGCCTCCTCGATATTGCGGGCCAAACGGTCCAATTGGCCCTGCTCGCGAAATGGACGGCCGAGCGGATCTTGGATCAGGAAATTATCGATCGCCATCCCGTCGCTGCTTGTGTGGATCCGTGCATCGATGATGTTTCCGCCTGCCAAGTGAATTGCACCTGCAATCCGATAAAATAAGCCGGGATGGTCGGCCGCGAATACCGTGACGAGTGTTGCGCCCCGGTCGGGGTAGTAGCAGGCATCAATGGCAAGCTCGGTACCTTCATTTTTCAACAGATGCCGTGCATTGCGCTCAATAATGTCGTCTGGCTCGGCTATCCAATAGGCGTCGGGTAATATCTTTGCGAAATGCGCAAATTTTTCAGGAGACAACTGCAAGGCTGACCCGAGTTTTGATTTTTTCGACGCGATGCGTTCGTCACGGCCACGTTGCTTGTGACCAAGCCGCAGCACTTCTTCAGTCGCTTCGAAAAGATCGGACAATAATTGGCGCTTCCAACTGTTCCAGACGCCTGGACCAACGGCGCGAATGTCCACCACCGTCAAGACGAGCAGCAATTTCAACCGTTCAGGCGACTGAACGGCCTGTGCAAAATCCAATATCGTTTTGAAGTCGGCAAGGTCACGTTTGAACGATGTTGCCGACATCAACAAATGGTGGCGTACCAACCACGCGACGGTCTCCGTCTCCGCGGCTGATAAACCAAGTCGCGGACATAGCGCCTCAGCAACCTCAGCCCCTATGACGCTGTGGTCTCCGCCTCGCCCCTTTGCAATATCGTGCAGCAAGGTTGCCACATACAATACCCTTCTGCTGACGATATTCCGCATTATGGCAGCCGAAAGCGGG
>DBOA01000033.1 GCA_002299195.1 Sphingomonadales bacterium UBA658 | reverse complement strand
GCAGGGGCTTCTTCGGTCGCAGCACCCGGCGATGCCGCCGCTTGCTCTTCCTTGTAGATGGCTTCACCAAGCTTCATCGCGATTTGCGCCAAGGCAGTTGCCTTTTCCTTCATCGCTTCTGCATCACCACCTTCGATGGCGGTCTTGGTTTCCGCAACAGCCGCTTCGATTTCGCCCTTCAGCGCAGCGTCAATCTTGTCGCCATGCTCTTCGAGCTGCTTTTCCGTGCTGTGCACAAGGCTTTCGGCATTGTTCTTGGCTTCCGCAGCTTCACGACGTTTCTTGTCTTCTTCAGCGAATGCTTCGGCATCGCGGACCATCTGATCGATGTCGGCGTCGGACAAACCACCCGAGGCCTGGATCTTGATCTGCTGTTCCTTACCCGTGCCCTTGTCCTTTGCAGTTACGCTGACAAGGCCGTTGGCATCGATGTCGAATGTCACTTCAACCTGCGGCACGCCGCGCGGTGCTGGTGGAATTCCGACGAGGTCGAAATTGCCGAGCAGCTTGTTATCCGCCGCCATTTCACGCTCGCCCTGGAACACGCGGATGGTAACCGCATTCTGGTTATCTTCTGCAGTCGAGTAAACTTGGCTCTTCTTGGTCGGGATCGTCGTGTTACGATCGATCATGCGGGTGAACACACCGCCCAATGTTTCGATACCAAGCGACAGCGGTGTTACGTCCAGCAACAGCACGTCCTTAACGTCGCCCTGCAACACGCCTGCCTGAATAGCTGCGCCCATGGCAACAACTTCGTCAGGGTTCACGCCGGTGTGCGGTTCCTTGCCGAAGAACGTCTTAACAACGTCACGTACCTTTGGCATGCGGGTCATGCCGCCAACCATGACGACTTCGTCAATGGCATCAGCCTTCAAGCCAGCGTCAGCCAAAGCCTTTTTGCAAGGCTCCAACGTGCGCTTGATGAGGTCATCCACCAGCTTTTCAAGGTCTGCGCGGGTGATTGTCTTCACCAAATGCTTTGGACCATTTTGGTCAGCGGTGATGAACGGCAAGTTGACTTCCGTCGTCTGTGTCGATGACAGTTCGATCTTCGCCTTTTCAGCGGCTTCTTTCAAACGCTGAAGCGCAAGCTTGTCCTTGGTCAGGTCAATGCCTTCGGCCTTGTTGAAATCGGCTGCCAAATGCTCAACGAGCACGCTGTCGAAATCTTCACCGCCCAAGAACGTGTCGCCATTGGTCGATTTCACTTCGAAAACGCCGTCGCCGACTTCGAGGATCGAAATGTCGAACGTACCGCCGCCAAGGTCATAGACCGCGATGGTTTTGTTCTCATCCTTGTCCATGCCATATGCAAGCGCAGCGGCGGTTGGCTCGTTGATGATGCGCAGGACTTCAAGACCCGCAATCTGGCCAGCATCCTTCGTGGCCTGACGCTGGGCGTCGTTGAAATAAGCGGGAACCGTGATAACGGCTTGCGTTACAGTTTCGCCCAAATAGGCTTCTGCCGTTTCCTTCATTTTTTGAAGGATGAATGCGGAAATCTGCGATGGCGAATATTCTTCGCCGCCTGCCTTAACCCATGCATCGCCGGTCTTGCCCTTGACGATGCTGTAGGGGACGAGGCCCATGTCCTTCTTGGTCATCGGGTCGTCAAAGCGGCGGCCGATAAGGCGCTTCACCGCGTAAATTGTGCTTTCCGGATTGGTCACAGCCTGACGCTTTGCAGGTTGTCCGATCAGGCGCTCACCGTCCTTCGCAAAGGCCACGATTGATGGCGTCGTACGTGCGCCTTCCGCATTCTCGATGACCTTGGGCTTGCCGCCGTCCATTACCGCAACGCAGCTGTTTGTCGTGCCCAAGTCGATACCAATAACTTTAGCCATAAAAACTTTACCCCGAAATTTTAAAATTGAACGCTTACTAGCCACTTACGGTCCGGCCCTATCAGGCACCGGTGTTTTCCCGTAATGCAACCTTGTAGCGGCGATATAGGTGCCAAATCTCTTGGCACAAGACTTCGGCAACCCTAGATAGGGAAAAAGTAGACACAGTCCCGGCTTTGAACAACAAAGCTAATGCCGAAACGAGGATCATATGAACCGACGGATATTCACAGTTGCAGCCGCAGCAAGTGCATTATTGCTGGGCTCGTGCGGCCCGACACCGCAGCTAAAAGTCAAAGAGGCCGTCCTCACGCTATCGCCGGTCGACAGCAATCCGTCGGCATTTCATTTCAACGTCTATGGCGGCCCCGAAGATGTCTATTTGCTGCGCGTCAGTTCACCGTCCGCCATCCGCGTTGAAATGCACGATGTGACGGTGGATCCAAAAACGGGGGCCGTGTCCATGGTGCCCCTGCAACGCGTCCGCATTCCCGCAGACGAAACCGTCGCTTTCAAAAAAGGCGGCAAGCATGTGATGATGTGGGGCGTCAACCTCATCCCCCGCCGGCTTGGCGAGATCGAAGCGGAATTTCTGTTTTCCAACAATGCCCGCATATTGGTGAAAGCCCGCGTGCAGGAAGTCGACGGCACTGACCCGGACGAGAAAAAGGCAATCGACGGCTAGGGCATACCCTTTTCCAATGTTTAGGTGCCAAGGTTACAGGCGCGCCCGCAATATGACGGCATATTACGCTTCTGAAGGCAGCAGTCCGAGCCGCGCGCGCAGCGACCAGCGGACGAGCATGAGTATGGCAACAATGCCCAGCCCGCTCGCCAAGCCGACCCAGATGCCAACGCCGTTCCACCCTTGCGAAAATGCCAACCACGCACCAACGCCAATGCCAACCACCCAATAGCCAAAGGCCGCGAACAACATGGGCACGCTGGTGTCATGTAATCCCCGCAGCATGCCCGCGCCGACGACTTGCGCACCATCAACAATCTGGAACAAAGCTGCAATGGCAAGGAAGCTGACGGCGAGCCGCACAACCTCTGCATTGACCGCGGCGTCGCGATCAATGAACAGCGCAATCAGTAATTCGGGCAACAGCCACATCAACACGGCCATAGCCGCCATGAACCCGGTTCCCATGACGAAGCTGGTCCAACCCGCACGGCGGATAAGCGAAGGGTCCCGTCGGCCATAACCAATGCCCACACGCACCGTCGCGGCCTGCGCAAGGCCCATAGGCACCATGAATGTGACGCTTGCGACCTGAAGCGCAATGGCATGCGCTGCGACCGAGGCAGTGTCGATTAACCCCATGAGCATGACGGCAACGCCAAACACGCCACCTTCCAAACCCATCGTCACGCCAATCGGCAGGCCCAGTTTCCAAAGCGCGCGAAAACGCGGCCAATCGCTACGCCACCAACGCCCGAAAAGATGATATCGCCGGAATTTGGGATGATAGGTGATCACCGCAACCATGCCCAAAAACATGAATATATTGGCAAGAATACTGCCGATGCCCGCACCGACCAGTCCCAAAGGCGGCAGACCAAGCTTACCAAAAATCAGGACATAGTTGAATGCCGCGTTGGCAAAAACGCCCATGATTCCCATCACGAGCGACCAAATGGGCTGCTCCAATGCCGACAGGAAATTACGTGCGATAATCAGCCACAAAAATGGCAGGATCGACCACATATAGGCCCGCACATAGCTTTGGGCTTTGGACGCAAGCTCGGCTTGCTGCCCAAGCGTCAGCAACACCGTCTCCGCCTGCCACAGGACCAGCCAGATCGGAATCATGATCGCAACCGCGACCCACAATCCTTGGCGGAATGTGCGACGGATATCGCGCACCGAATGGGCCTTTCCGCCGCGCTCGCTCGCCATCATCGGCGCTGTCGCGGTAACGAGACCCATGCAGAAAATGGCCGCCGTCATACACAGGTTGAACCCCAGCGATGCCGCCGCCAACTCGGTTGGCCCCAGCCACCCCACCATCACCACATCGGTTGCGCCAATCAACGACATCGACAAGTTGGTCAGGATCAACGGCCAGGCAAGCGACAATGTCGCGCGAAATTCATCGCGCCAAGGGGACTGACGGTCCAAAGGGAATGCCGCTGTGGTCATGGGACGCGCTGGATAGCGGAGCGCGTTAGGTTAGACCACCCCCGGTGTGATGGTCGTGATGCGACAGGCGTTACTCCGCCGCCTTCGCCACCCCAACCAATGCAGGCCGCAGCAAGCGATCCTTGATCATATAACCCGCCTGCATCTCGGCCACGATGGTGCCCGGTTCAGCGTCTGCGCTTGGTATTTCGACCATCGCCTGATGCTGGTTCGGGTCAAGTGGCATGCCCATTGCGGCGATGCGGGTGATGCCGTTTTTGGCAAAGACGCTGTCGAGTTCCCGGCCAGTGGCTTCAAGGCCAATGACGAGCGGCTTCATCGACTCGCTCTCGCGCATTTCGGCGGGGATAGCTTCCAATGCACGGGCCAAATTGTCGGACACGGACAAGACGTCGCGGGCAAAGCCAGTTGCGGCATACGCGCGCGCATCTTGCGCTTCCTTTTCCATGCGGCG
>DBOA01000163.1 GCA_002299195.1 Sphingomonadales bacterium UBA658 | reverse complement strand
CCATAATGGATCGCGCGGGCGGTTTCGGCAAACTGGCCGCCGACCCATTGCGATTGTTTCAGCATCTCGGTTTGCGCCACAGCAAGCTTTTGAACGAACTCAACAACCGCAGGGGGCAGCGCGTCGGTTTTCGCAGGTTCAGCTGCGGCGGTTGGCGCGGCTACATCGGCGATAGGAACAGGCACGCTGCGTTGATTGCCCTTTTTGGGCACATGCGGCACGGACAGCGCCTTTTGCACCGCCATGTCATTACATACGGGACAGGCCAGCAACCCGGCGGACTGCTGCTTGGAATAATCTTCGGATGACGCAAACCAGCCTTCGAAACGATGTCCGTTGCTGCAATTCAGGTCAAACGCGATCATTATGCCCCGCGCGGCCCTAGCAACGCGTCGAGCTTCCCTTGATTCTCCAAGGCGCGCAAATCATCAGAGCCGCCTATTGGCGTATCATTGATCAGGATCTGCGGCACCGTCTGCGCACCGGGCACGCGCGCCAGCATTTCGTCACGCTTTGCGCCACCCATGCTTATATCATATTCGGTATATGGGACGCCCTTGCTGTCGAGCAATTGCTTGGCACGGACGCAATAAGGGCATGCGAATTTGGTGTAGATTTCAACATTTGCGGTCATAAAAGTGAAATGGTGCCCCGTCGCCATCAAGTCAAGCATCGAGCGCAGTTACTTTTGGCCTGCGCTTTCTCCGCGCTGGGCACGTGCCCAGCAGAACAGCTGTATCCACGACGCACCACTTCGTTTCAAAACCGATATGCAGCCATCACTCGTCGCACCGGTGGTCAGGACATCGTCGATCAGAATGATGCGGCTGCCCTTTAATCGGCCCTGCCATTTGGGATGCACGGAAAATGCCTGCCCAACGGCTTTACGGCGGCCGTTGGCATTTAGGCCACGCATGCTCGGCGTGCGTTTGTGGCGGACGAGTATGTCAGGGACAAAAGCGATGCCGCTTTGCGCCGAGATCGCGCGGCCGATCAACGCGGACTGGTTGAAGCTACGCGACCACATGCGCGTCCAATGTAAGGGAACAGGAGTGATGATGATATTGTTGCGATCTTCGGGCAGATGGCGAACCAGCTGCTGCGCAATCACGCGTGCCAACCCGATCTTTCCGCTGTATTTTAACCGGAGTGCGACTTTTGCAGACAGGTCGTCATATTTCACCGCGGCGCGAATGCCGTCATGCTTGGGCGGTTTGGCCAGACATGCCGCGCAATAGCTATCCGCCCCTCTGTCATATTCAAATGGCATTGCGCATCCATGGCACCATGGCGGGGCAAGAAACTGCAATTGTTGCCAGCAATCGACGCAAAATGGACCGCCAGCGGGCGTTATCGTGCCGCAACATGGGCAGCGTTCGGGCAGCGCCCAATTGAGCGCAGCACGGAAAATGTGGCGGGTGATGGCCATGAAGACTTGTCGGATAAAGCCAGTGTCTGCACAAGGCCGAAATGACCAGCGAGACTAACCCGCCTGAAATCTTTGACCGCCAGCGCCGCCGCGCGCTGCGTGAACGTGCATCACGGCGTCAGGGCGATCAATTTCTGTGGCGCCATATTGCGCAGGATCTTGGCGAACGGCTGACCTTTGTGACGCGCGCGTTCGAACATGCGTTGATCATTGGACCGATTGCGAAGTGGCAAAACGACATTCTGCCTGCGGACATGCATTGCACGCACATGCCGTTGATATCATTAGGCGGCGCTGAAGCCAAACAAAACGGATGTGAAGAGGACCGCCTGCCCTTTGCGCCTGCATCGTTCGATCTCGTTATCTCAGCTGGCACGTTGGACAGCGTCAACGATCTACCCGGCGCGCTTATCCAGATCCGGCGGATACTCAAACCGGATGGATTGTTTCTGGGCCATATGTTTGGCGCAGGGACGCTGGCGACATTGAAATCGATGTTTCTGGAATCCGACGCCGATCAAGTTCGGCCACATTTGCACCCGCAAATTGACTTGCGCAGCGCGGCCGATTTGATCGTGCGTGCCGGGTTTGCCTTGCCCGTTGCCGATCAGGACGTGACGGAGGTCCGGTATAGCAACTGGCGCGGCATAGTGTCCGATGTGCGCGATGCCGGGATAGGCAATGCCTTGGCCGGACCGCGGGCATATCTCGGCAAGAACGTCATCAATCGGCTGGACCGGATTTTCGCCGAACGCGCAGACGCCCATGGCAAAGTGCCGGAATATTTCACGCATCTGTTCCTGAGCGGTTGGGCGCCGTCTGAAAACCAACCCCGCCCAGCCAAAAGGGGAAGCGCGCAAGTTTCGCTTGCGGACATATTGTCCAAAAATCCCGAAGACTAAATGCGGCTAAGCCGTTCAACGAGCGGGTAATCAGCGGGCGGCATTGGCAACGCAGCCATGTCGTTTGGATGCACCCATGCAATTTCAGACGCAAAATGCGGCGTGGGCACACCTTCCCATGTCACGCACCTGAACAATAACAGCAACAAATGTCGGTCGCCCAACGGCTCGCTTGCAAAGGTTTCGGGTATAAGGTCTTGCGGGCTTACGGAGATCCCAAGCTCTTCAAACAGCTCCCGTGCAAGTGCAGCTTCGGGCGTTTCACCCGCTTCGACCTTGCCACCCGGGAACTCCCACAACCCACCCATAGAGGCATGGTCCGGACGCTTTTGCAGCAGAATCGCGCCACTTTCGTTGGTTAATGCCGCGGCAACCACGAACAATGTTGTCGGCTTTTTTTCCATAGTCTCATCATGTTGCAAGCATTTATTAACGCTTGTGTGGGATTTTCCGGATGCCCGCAACCAAGGATCGAAGGGGGACCAATAAAATGTTGGAACGCATTCGACGCATTCAAAAATGTAACCAAGGGGCGACGGCAGTGGAATATGGTTTGATTGTGACGTTAATCATTATCGCAATGATGGCGTCTCTCGGGAACGTTGCAAACGGAACCCAAACTATGTGGAACAATGTTTCGAACGAATTATCGACGTCTTAGATTTAATGTACACATTAACGAATTAGTAAACATTGATGATTTATCACACTGATGACGGTTAATATTTACAAAACCGCCCGGGTGAACAAATGAATAATAGGAGACCTAAGATGAAAGTTATCAAGAAAATATTTAAGAATGAAGACGGCGCGACTGCAATTGAATATGGCCTGATCGCGGCTTTGATTGCTGTCGCTGCAATGGGTGCCATCCAAACAATCGGGACGGACATCAACACCGCGTTTACCAAGGTAGCCACCCAGTTGCCGAATACGTAAGTTAAAGCTAGCTTTCAGGCGCCGAGCCCGAACAACTAAAAAAGGGTGGGGACTTCGCGGTTCCCGCCCTTTTTATTTAATATGTGACAATCTTCACCTTCTGCCCCGGACGCAACGCGGCATTAAATGTCAGTCCATTCAGCGCAAGAAATCGTTCGGTTTGCAGCGACGGGTAAGCCATGCGCGTTGCCAGCGACTCCACAGTGTCTGTGCGCCCCACCGTCACCACGCGTAATGTGCGCGGCTTCACTTCTGCGGCTTGCGCATTGCTCAATCGGGACATGCTTTCAAACATGCCGTCAAACGGGCGCGCATTGGCGGCGGTAATGGTCACAAAATGAAATGCCGTTCCGGAGGACCATTCATAGGCAAAGACAGACACGGCGCGCTGCCCCTGCTGCGTATTGACGACGCTGCGGGCGTAAAATGCCGGGATGCCGTTCACCGTTGTCCTGCGGATATCGCGGACTGGAATGGTCATGTTCTTGCCGGCAACAGATTTAAACGCATTGCTGATATATGCATCACGATTGCCGTCGAACGCCGCTGCGGTGAACATCGCCTTACCCGTGTTGCCGTTTATGGAGACGGATTCATTTCCATTTTGCATGCCAAAACCGGTTGGCGCGGTGAACCGCATTTTTAATTGCGGATGGATGAATGCCTGCCCCTCAATGACGCCCTGATCCGGATCGTCACCATAGAGCATGCCGTCAATGGCGGCGAAGTGGGCGTCGGCGTTGCGTACATTGCTGGCCGGATAGGATTTTGACCGCGTGACCGCACGGACAACACGCCGCGCGGGATCAGGGTGCGTACTGGCCCATTCGGGCACCGCATTGTCACCAAGGCCAGCGACCCGTGAATCAAGGCTCGTCTGCAATGCCAACGCATTCAGCATCGATGATAATGCGCTTGGGTCATAGCCCGCCTTACTCAGATAGTGGATGCCGAAGTCATCAGCCTCCTCTTCCTGTGTGCGCGAATATTTCAGACTGAAAACTTGTGCCAGCGGACCCGCATATTGCTTAAGCCCAGCACCGACAGCGCCAAGCCATCCAGCGGAATCGCCAAGCACTGAACCCAAAATCGTGCCGCCTATGCCCAATATGTTGGCAAATGTGGCGTTACTCTGGCGCTTTTCGCTGTGGCGCGCGGCGGTGTGTCCGACTTCATGGCCCAATACGCCCGCCATCTCTGCCTCGCTATTGCACAAGGCAACCAGTTGGCGTGTGATGTAAACATAGCCGCCCGGAAGCGCGAAAGCGTTGTTCACGGACGAATTCAGCAAGGTGACGTTAAAATCATCCTGCGAATTGCCAAGGCCCGATTGCGCCGCAATGTTTTTGCCAACGCGCACAACATAGTCCGTCTGCGGGCTCTGCATCGGACCGCCAAATTCTTTCAGAATTTCGGTATGATATTTCGCGCCCTCTGCCTTTTCCTGGGCGGTGAATGCACGTGGCGCGGCGGGCTGTTTTGTTTTTGCATCTGCCGGAAGACTGCCAAATATTGCCGTCAATCCAAGGATTGCCGCGCCAGTAGCCATGATAATTTTCGAATTGCGCATCCATGTCCTCCTAAAATCAGGAAAACCTAATTTATCACATTATCTTGCGCACCGACGTAAATTCTTGTGCCGCTGCAAACCGTGCAACAACTAAATATGCTTACGCACCCATCGCTAAGAATTTTGCCCGGCGTTGCTGCAAAAGCTCTTTCGACGAAAAGGCGGAGAGCGCTGCAATTTCCTCGTCAATCGCCTTCCCCAGCGATGCAGCCGCAAGCGCATGGTCGCGATGCGCACCGCCCATGGGTTCTTTAACGATTCGGTCGATAATCCGAAGCGCTTTCAAATCATCAGCCGTCATCTTCATGGCCTGCGCAGCATCAGCCGCCTTGTCGCCTGTCCGCCAGAGGATCGACGCGCATCCTTCCGGAGAAATGACGGAATACACCGCATATTCAAACATCAAGACGCGGTCCGCAGCCGCAAGCGCAACCGCGCCGCCCGAACCGCCCTCACCCACGATGCAGGCGATCATCGGCACACCAAGCGCGAGGCATTTTTCTGTGGAGCGGGCGATGGCTTCGGCCTGACCACGCTCTTCTGCCTGAATGCCCGGAAACGCGCCCGATGTATCGACGAGGCTAACCACCGGAATACCGAACCGGTCGGCAAGTTCCATCAAACGGATGGCTTTGCGATAGCCCTCTGGCTTGCCCATACCGAAATTATGGCGAAGGCGGCTTTGCGTGTCGTCACCCTTTTCATGGCCAATGACCATGACACGCCGACCGTTGAGTCGGGCGAGGCCGCCGATAATGGCCTGATCATCGCCAAAGGCGCGGTCGCCGGCCAAGGGCATGAAATCTTCAAAAATCGACGCGATGAAATCTTTGAAATGCGGCCGTTCAGGATGGCGCGCGACCTGCGTTTTCTGCCACGCGGTCAGGTTCGCGTAAGTGTCCTTAAGCTGCTTGTCCGCTTTGGCGCGCAGCTTGCCAATTTCGGCGCTGACATCGACGTCGCTTTCGCGCGCTGCATCCTGCAGTTCAATAATACGTGCTTCCAAAGCGGCGACAGGTTTTTCGAATTCAAGATATACCATCATGATTGCCGGTTAGAGCCTGTCGCGCCACGGGTCAACGTGCGCATTGCCAGCGGGTGCCTGCGGTTGACCAACTCCACGAGACGGCTGCTGTCCACATGCGTGTAAATTTGCGTGGTGGCGATATCAACATGGCCCAACATTGCCTGAAGCGCCCGCAGGTTCGCGCCGCCCGCCAAAAGATGCGTTGCAAAGGCATGCCGCAGCACATGGGGGCTGACCTTAGCGGGATCTAAACCAGATTGGGCGGCGAGCGCCTTGATAATCTGAAACAGCCGAATGCGGCTGATATGTCCGGCGCGCGACGGAAACAAAAAGCGCGACTTTTCCGGAACGAACGCAAGCCACGTCCCAACGGCCTGCCGCGCACGATTGGAAATGGGCACCATCCGTTCCTTCCCGCCCTTACCCTTGACGATGATGAACGGCTTGTCCGAAACGATCGCACTACGCGGCAACGCAACCAACTCGGTGGCACGCAAACCGGAGCCGTAGAGCAGCTCAATTAAGGCGGAGAGCCGATAGTCCGTGGATGCAGGACTGGCCTGCGCAAGCTTCGCCTCGATTGCGGCGAACAAAAGATCTACCTCTGTTGTATTGAGGATTTTCGGCAGCGCGCGCACTTGCGCAGGCTTGGGCAAAGCGGCGGACGGGTTATCATCGCGAAAACCCTCCTCATGCAAAAACCCGAAAAAGCGCCGGAGCACCGATGATTTGCGCGCGACGGAACTGTTAGCAAGGTCGCGCCAATGGCTTGAAAGCGTCTCCAACATATCGGCATCGGCATGTGCGAGCTTTCCACCGGTCAGGCTGGACGCGGCAAGCAAGTCGCTCGCATAAGCCGCGCTGGTATTGGCAGCAACGCCCTGCTCAGCCGCCATCATTTCGATGAAGCGCGCTATCAAATCGCGGTCCGTCGCGCTCATATCCGTCGATCAGGCGCCGCTGCCTTGATTATCACCCAAGGGTGACCGCTTCGGCCGCAATCATCCGCGCTTCCGCCTCAAGACCCACCTGACGCAGCGAACGCACGATATAATATACATGATGCGCAGGCACCGAAGCCCATGACGGGGCCTGCATTCCGGCAACCGCCATCAGCGCAACCGTGCCTTGCTCACCGCGACTTGCCGCGGCCGTAATCGCTTTTGACCAAGCCGTTTGCCGCGCAATATTTACCTTCAGATCGCCAGCAAAATCAGTGCGTGCGCCGGATTCAACGCGGCCCAGTCCGGCAAGTCCGGCCAGCAAAAGCGCGGACTTATGACCATCATCGCTGTCGTCATTGCTATGAAATTCGTCGAGATCACCATAATCCGCCAGAGTAACACGGCCGGGTGCGCCCAAGGTGACGAGTGCCCAACCCAGCGAACCGCCCGAAACGATATTGCTCCATCGCGCCGCCGA
>DBOA01000022.1:1151-3792 GCA_002299195.1 Sphingomonadales bacterium UBA658 | reverse complement strand
CGGCGGTTTGTCCCGCGATTATGACCGGCATGTTGCATTCGTTTGAACCATCGGACACCACCATTTTCGTAATGGTTGGGCAGAACCTCTGTCTTGGTCAAACTTCTGAACTGCGTAAAAGCGCGGGTCGCATGATAAGGTAATACGCAACATGGTATCCAGCGCTTTGGCACATTGCCAATCACTGATCCTTAAAGCTGTATCTGCTTTGGTAATGGTCGCCGCTTTCACCGCAGCAACACCATCTTTCGCCAACTCAGCCACCGCCTCATCAGACACGTTCCGCATTTCACCAGAAGATTTGCGCGCGAACCAGAGCGCGCTTGGCGTGTCGGACCCTGAATTCCGCGCGTTGAACGACAGCTGGGGCAGCATCAACGGCACCGCAACCAAGGTTGCAGTTGCCGTTCCATCGATCAACCCAGTGGACATCATGAAATTCTCCAGCGGCTATGGATATCGCAACGCACCGACGCGTGGCGCCAGCCGCAACCACAAGGGCATCGATATTCCCGGCGCCATCGGCACACCGATTTACGCAACAGCAGATGGCTTCATCGGCCGCGCTGAATGGGTTGGCGGTTATGGTAAATTGGTCGAAATCAACCACGGCAACGCGGTGCAGACACGTTACGGCCATTTGTCGGCGATGAATGTTACGCCAGGTCAGCGCATCCGCAAGGGCGACATTCTGGGCTATATGGGCTCAACTGGCCGCTCGACCGGAAGCCACCTGCATTATGAAGTCCGCATTGCCGGCGAAGCGATCAACCCAACCGCATTTCTGTCGCCAATGAAATCTGACCCAAGCAACGCAAAAATCTTGCTTGCTACAAAAACTGTTGATAGCACTGCGATAGGTGGCCCTGCTGACGGCGAGTAAGCAGACAGGCCAAACGCATCACCTTTGGGAGAGGGTGTAATCTTGGGGGCTGGCGCGGGATACTGCGCCGCCCCTTTTCTTTAACTACTGCATGGCCTACATATCCGATATGAGCGAAACTGAAGTCATCTCTATGACCGCCAATGCCGCGCGCCGCGTGGCCGAGATTGCAACCAAGCTTGGAAAAGATCCGGTGCTGCGGTTGTCTGTGGAAGGTGGCGGCTGTTCGGGCTTTCAATATCGTTTCGGCCTCGCCGACAGCGTTGAGGCGGATGACATCATCGCGCAAGGCGAAGGCGCATCTTTGGTCGTCGATCCCATCAGCCTTGATCTGGTGCGCGGCTCAGCGGTGGATTTCGTCGAATCGCTTGGCGGCAAAAGCTTCAAAGTAACCAATCCGCAAGCACAGGCCGGTTGTGGCTGCGGCTCCAGCTTTTCGGTTTGATGCAATAGCCATGCGCGGCTAGGGTCGCGGGCATGCGTATTGCGACTTACAACATCAACGGCGTCAAAGCGCGCCTCCCCCGCCTGCTCGAGTGGCTGGAAGAAACCCAACCCGACATTGCCTGCCTGCAGGAGGTCAAGTCGCAGGACGAGGGCTTTCCGGTCGAAGAATTTGAACGCGCTGGCTATGGCGCGATTTGGCACGGACAAAAATCCTTCAACGGCGTCGCGATCCTC
The DNA here is from genome assembly GCA_002299195.1 of Sphingomonadales bacterium UBA658. Lineage (GTDB taxonomy): Bacteria > Pseudomonadota > Alphaproteobacteria > Sphingomonadales > Sphingomonadaceae > Sphingorhabdus_B. The sequence continues at coordinate 2,228 of DBOA01000022.1, read as the reverse complement.
GCCAAGGGCACGCAGCCTGTCGAAGCGCAGCGCACCTTGCCCGGCGACCCCGAAGACGAACATGCCCGTTATCTGGAGGCGGATGTTTTCGGCATACGCGTTGCGAGCATTTATTTGCCCAATGGCAATCCGCTGCCCGGGCCGAAATTCGACTATAAGCTTGCGTGGATGAAACGCTTGTACGACCGCGCCGCCGAATTATTGGCGGCGGAAATCCCTGCGGTTCTGGCGGGCGACTATAATGTTATTCCGCACACGCACGACATCTGGGCGCCCGGCGCGATGTTGGACGATGCCTTACGCCAACCCGAAAGCATCGCGGCCTATCGCGCGCTTTTGGGCCAAGGCTGGACCGACGCGCTCGCGACGCATTATCCGCAGGGCGGCATTTGGACATTTTGGGATTTTCAGGCCGGCGCATGGCAACGCGGCCACGGCTTTCGCATCGACCATCTTTTGCTCAGCCCCGTTGTCGCCGACCGCTTGTCATCCTGCGGCGTGGATAAGGACCATCGCGGCCGTGAAAAGGCCAGCGACCACGCGCCAACTTGGGTGGAACTGACCGACTAAAATAGATATTGTAGCAGTCGCTACATTTTGGTATCAAGCCCTCATTATTTATGGGGAGTTTGTCATGACCTTGTTTCGCCTTTTCCTCGTTGCCGTCATTGCCACCGTCGGCGCCTATACCAGCGTCACCATCGCCAATCATGGTATGGGGCTGTATCCGATATTTTTCGGTGACATCGCGGAGATGGCGTGGCCCGGGCAGTTCAATCTCGACTTTTTATTCTTTCTAATGTTTTCCGGATTCTGGGTCGCATGGCGTCACGAATTTTCGGTGGCCGGGCTCGTTCTGGGATTTGCGGCCTTTAATCTTGGCGCACCGTTTTTGGCCGCCTATCTGCTTGTGCACAGCTATCGCACCAAGGGTGATATTGCGGCCATGTTGCTCGGACCAACGCGGGCAGCACGCGCGCGCTAAACGGCCTTGGCGTTTATATCGTCAAGGCCAATGCTTTTCAGGAACAGCATCCCTTCGATGCTGACCAGAAGCCGCGCGGCATCAATGTCGCG
>DBOA01000022.1:0-757 GCA_002299195.1 Sphingomonadales bacterium UBA658 | reverse complement strand
CCCACCGCGCGGTAAAACGGGTCGCCCATCGCCGCGCGTGCCGCGACATCAAGCCAGATCCGCATATAGGGCCACAACGCGTCTTCAAAGACAATGCCCGCCAATTTGCGGCGCAGCGCGTCCACGGGCAATGGCTCTGCGGCGGTGTGCGCGCTGATCATCTCCACCAGCTGCGCCGAAATCTGTTCCAACACCGCGGTGATAATCTCGGATTTGTCCTTGAAATAATATAGCAGCATCCGGTCGCTGGTGCCCGCGGCCTTGGCCAACGGACGCAGGCTCGACGCCGAAAGCCCTTGCGCAAGGACATAAGCGGTCAATCGCTGGATGATATCGGCGCGTTTGGTGTCAGGTTTTATCACGCCGACACTATAGCGCACCGAAACACATCAGGGCAAAGGGCAAAGTCACCGGGGTAACTGGACAGCGGCGGCGGCAATCACTATCGGCTGGCCATGCCTGAATCCAAAACACACGCCCACCCTTCCGATTCCATCCTGATAATCGATTTCGGGTCACAAGTGACTCAATTGATTGCGCGCCGCGTGCGCGAGGCCGGGGTCTATTCGGAAATCGCGCCATTCAATTCCGCCGAAGCCGCATTTGCACGCATGAAGCCAAAGGGCATCATATTGTCGGGCGGCCCTGCATCGACGACCAAAGCTGATTCGCCGCGCGCGCCGCAATGTGTTTTCGACAGCGGGCTGCCTATCCTTGGCATCTGCTATGGCCAGCAAACCATGATGATGCAGCTGGG
>DBOA01000119.1 GCA_002299195.1 Sphingomonadales bacterium UBA658 | reverse complement strand
GCCCGCCGGTCGGCATCTTTCACCAAAGATTTTGTTCCGCTGTCCGGTCGCGATTTCCGTTTGTCCGCGCGCATCAGCTTTTAACGCCAAGCGCGCGGCCATAAGCGCGCAACCGGAACATAGCGCCGCATGCCACGTTCTATCTGGGAGTCTGCAGTGTCAGACGCGAATGATGGAGAATGTTATGCGCAAATTTGCAACGATCATCCTGCTTTCGGCTTCCTTGCTGGCTGCGGCCTGCAACACGGTCAAGGGCGTCGGCGAAGATATTGAATCGGTCGGCGAAGCGGGCGACCGCGCCACCTGACAAAGGGATAATCTTTCCAACATCAGCAAGATTATTTCCTACAAAAAATGAACGCGGCCATGCCGCGTGCAAAAGAGGGACGGCCGGCGCGGAAGCGCTGGTGCGTTCTTCCGGCTGATGGTGTTGGTTGATTAAGGCCCGCTTGTTCCATCAGGCAATTGCCCCCGGGCCGCCTTTGCTGGCTGGCATGCTGTCCATCGGGGGTAAGGTTCGTAAACCCCCAAAGGCTGTCCGCACGGACAGGACGGTTTCCCGCCACATCCAACCATGTTTGCGCTGTTCAGAGCTTCATGCAACAGGCCCTTTTTTCAGGCTGAAGCACGCACCCTATCGCGCCGACCGTGCCAACAGGTTTCCCCGCCAGCGTTCCCATCATCCCGACCAGCGTTCCGGACCGCCTCCTGACTGACCCGACTCGAATAACCCATATGGTTATTTGTAGGAAAGTTGTTTTTTTGCCCCCAAACCCCCTGTCGTCATACTGAACTTGGTTCAGCATGACGCGCAGCCGTCGCCTGTTATCCTGAAACAAGTTCAGGATGACGAGGGAGGGGAAGGATGCCGTTGTTCGGCACCGCCCGAATAAAACCTAAGTCACGGCCTCTTCGGCCGCTTCGGCTTTGGCGCGGTGGCGGCGGGTGAACCAGATGGCGACGAGTGCCATTTCAAACAATATGCACAAAGGAATGGCGAGCAGCAGTTGAGAGACAACGTCCGGCGGCGTCAGCACCGCAGCGATGGCAAATGCGCCGACAATTGCATAACGGCGCGCGCCACGAAGTTGTTCCAGCGTGACAATACCTGCGCGTTCCAACAGCATCAGCAGCACGGGCAACAGAAACGAAATGCCAAAGCCAAAAATGAATTTCATCACAAAGCTGAGATAATTGTCGACGCCCGGTAGCGCCTGTTGTTGAACGCCGCCAACATTTCCGCCGAAACCCAACAGATATTCAAGCGCGACAGGTATCGCCATATAATAAGCCATCGATGCGCCAAGGATAAACAACACCGGCGTTGCCAGCAAAAATGGCAGAAACGCGCGCTTTTCCTTATTATACAATCCCGGCGCGACAAACCGCCACAGCTGCGTTGCAAATACGGGGAAAGAGAAAAAGCTGGCGGCGAAAAACGCGACCTTTATCTCGACAAAAAATGCCTCGAATATCGCGGTGTAGATCAGCGTCTTTTGACCAGACTCCAGCAATGGCTGCACCAGAAATCCGAATATGGGCCGTGCAAAATATAGGCTGATGCCAAAGGCGATGGCGAGCGCCAGAAAGCTCCAGAGCAGACGGCTGCGCAGCTCAATCAAATGATCGAGCAACGGCATTTTGCTGTCATCAATATCGTTCATGCCTTGTATGCCGCTTCTGCTGGGGGCGGATCTATCGGCAATTCGGGCTGAGCAACCGTTGCGGCGGCAGGTTCGGCAACAGGCGCGGCATCATCGCCAAGGACATCGGCGCGCGGATCGGCGGGGTGTTCACGCATGATGCGTTCGTTTTCCGCTTTCCACTTTTTCTCTAATTCTTCGATTTCGGACTGACGCACCATTTCGTCAAAGCCCGAACGGAAATGCGCCGCGACACCGCGTGCCTTGCCCACCCATTTGCCAACAACGCGCAACGCCTTTGGCAAATCCTTTGGCCCGATGACCAGCAACGCCACAAGGACGACAAGCAAAAGTTCGGAAGACGCGATGTCAAACATTCAATTGGCCAATCCGGCGGGCCGTAACGACGCCAACCTTATCGGATGGCGTGTCATGGTCAGTGTGGATACTGCCCCAATATTATTGGGTTTTATCGGTCTGCTTTTCGGCGTCGACAACGGTCGTGGCGCCGATCTGTGGCGGAGCCTTTGGCGCGTCGTCGTCTTCGCTCATGCCTTTTTTGAAGCTTTTAATGCCCTTGGCAACGTCGCCCATCATGTCCGAAAAACGGCCCTTGCCGAACAAGAGCAAAACCAGAATGCCGACAATCAACCAATGCCAGATACTAAAACCGCCCATTTCAAACTCCTACCGGGGTTCGCCCCGAAAATTGCGACCGTAATCGCGCAGCTATCCCATCCTATCTAGGCGTTGTTTTCGTCAATTTCCAGTTCGCTGTCACTTTCTTCGCCCGCAAAATGCATATCGCCCATTGCGGTGTCGATCGGATCGAGCAGTCCGGCGGCTTTCAAATCTTCAATTCCCGGCAAATCCTTGCGACTGGCGAGGCCGAAATGCGACAGAAATCCGGCGGTTGTGGCGTAAATCAATGGGCGGCCGGGTACATCGCGCCGCCCTGCTGGCCGGACCCAGCCCGCCTCCATCAACACATCCAGCGTGCCTTTTGAAATCTGCACACCGCGAATGGCCTCAATCTCCGCGCGGCTGACCGGCTCATGATAGGCGATGATCGCAAGCGTTTCGACCGCGGCACGGCTGAGCTTGCGGCTTTCTTCGCGTTCGCGGCGCAAAACATAGGCAAGGTCAGCCGCTGTTTGAAAATGCCACGATTTGCCACGCCGGACCAATTCGATGCCCCGCCCGGCATAATGCGCCTCAAGCTGCGCCAGCGCATCGGTGATATCGACGTCGTCGCCGACATAGCCGCGAATCTGTTCAACGGTCATGGGCTGGTCACTGGCGAATAAGGTCGCCTCGACCGCGCGAACATGGGGGTCGCTCTCTATCGTCATGCTTTCACCCTTAACAACAATGGCGCAAATGTCGCCTCTTGCTGCAAATCAACAGCGCCGCGTTTCGCGAGCTCCAGCGCTGCCACAAAACTGGACGCCAGCGCGGATTTACGCAGCGCAGGCTCGGCATGGATGGGCAGAAACGCCTCAATAGACGTCCAATCGACCGCGCGGCCAATCATCGCAGATACGCGCTCCAGCGCTTCTTCCAGCGTCATGACTTGCCGTTTTTTCACGACATGCATCACCGGCTGCGTGCGCGCCTTAACCTGGCCATAAGCGGTGATGAGTTCGAAATAATCGCATTCCCACGCCCGCGCCTTGACCACGCGCAAGCCTTCGGGATTGCCGCGCAGAAAGATATGGCGCCCCACCCGGTCCCGCGCCATCAACCGCGCACCGCTTTCGCGCATGGCGTTCAACCGTTCCAGCCGCAGTTGCAGGCGCAGCGCAAGCTCCTCCGGCGACGGGTCAATCGTCGGGTCCTTGGGTAACAGCAGTGCGGATTTAAGATAGGCAAGCCACGCCGCCATCACGAGATAATCCGCCGCCAGCTCCAGCTTCAGCGCGCGCGCTTCATCAATGAAGACAAGATATTGTTCGACCAAGGCGAGGATCGACAGTTGGCGCAAATCAACCTTTTGATTGCGCGCGAGTGCCAGCAACAGATCAAGCGGCCCTTCCCATCCGTCGATATCGATAGTCAGGACATTGGGTTCAGGAACGCTCTCGGTGGGGAGCGCATCTTGCTCTTCATCAAAGAGCAATTGCCCGGTCATGCCGCGCCCGTTGCTCCACCGGTCAGCTTGGCACTTGTGTCCGCAAGCGCGAGCAGCTGATCCCGCTTGTCCAGCAAATAGGCCAGTCGGTCGGCATCAAATGCGGGGACAGGCAGCGCCATTGCGCGGTCAAGCCGCGCCCGCGCCGCTGCGGTGATTTCGGGCAACATGTCGGCAATCGCACGCATTTCGTCCAACCGGCCCCAGCAGTTGAGCGCGATGTCGCATCCCGCCTCAACACAACGCAGCGCGCGTGTCGCCACGTCCCCCTGAAGCGCGTTCATATCGAGATCATCGCTCATCAACAGGCCATCAAAGCCGATATGTGCACGGATGATGTTGTTCAGGACATAAGGCGACATGGTTGCCGTATGCTGATCGTCCCACACATCATAGACCACATGCCCGGTCATGCCCATCGCGGCGTTGTTGAGCGCGCGAAATGGCGCGAGGTCTTGTTCGAGCTCTGCCGCGCTTGCGGTGACATGCGGCAAATCATGATGGGTATCGACGCTGGCGCGGCCCTGCCCCGGCATATGTTTGACGACACCGATAACGCCGCCTTTTGCAAGACCGTTCAATATCGCGCGGCCAAGTGCGGCAACGCGCATCGGTTCGCTGCCCAGCGCACGGTCACCGATGGCCGAATGCGTTTCGGGCACGCGGACATCCAGCACGGGCAAGCAATCGACGTTAATGCCGACTTCGTTGAGCGACAGCGCAATCGCTTCGGCATTGCAGCGCGCCGCCTCAATCGCGGTCATGGGTGCCAAATCGTACAGCGCATCAAACGCCCCGCCAGCGGGAAAGTCCGGCCAGACAGGCGGACGCATACGCGCGACGCGGCCGCCTTCCTGATCAATCAGGACCGGCACATCATCGCGGCCATGCAAGGCCCGCAAGCTGTCCGTCAGCGCGCGCACCTGAGCGCGGCCCTCAATGTTGCGTTTGAACAAGATGAAGCCCGCCGGTTCGACATCGCGAAACAGGCGTTTTTCATCATCAGTCAGGGTCAGGCCCGAAAGGCCAAATATCACGGGCTTCATAGCGCGCAAGCTAGGGCCGCCGTACCCCCAAGGCAAGCATGGAGCAGCGGCGCTTTGGCCCAAAGCTGTGTATAATTAACGGATTGCCCCAAGGAAATCGAGCTTGCCCACGGGCACGCCCTTCATCCGCAGCAACGCATAAGCCATGCTGAGGTGGAAGAAGAAATTGGGAATGGCAAAGCCGTGGACGTAAGTGTTGCCCGTGAAAGGTATGTCACCGCTTGGCGTGGTGAGCACGACTTTCGCGTCTTCGCGGCCTTCAAAACCATCGGGCGATGCAGCTTCCAGAAACGCAATCGCCTTGGCCACGCGGCCCTGCACATCGGCGAAGCTGACTTCATCGTCCGCCCATGGCTGATTTTCCACTTGGCCGACGCGCACAGCGACGAACTTTGCCGTATCGGTCACCATCTGAACCTGACGCGTGAGCGGTGCCATGTCGTCGATCAGGCGCGCATCAAGCAAGTCGGACAGGGGCATGCCTTGCTCCGCCGCAAAGGCGCTGCCCTTTTCGAGCATGTTGGACAGGTTTTTCAGACCGCGGATGAAAGCGGGAATGGCGACGTCATATAATGCAGGCATGTTCTTCTCCTAAAAGCGTGCGGGCGGCATAAGTTGCAAATGGAAACTTTACAACCGCAACGCCGCTACCGAACGATTAGGCAGTTTTCGCCCGCCACCTTCAGCTTTGCGCACAATTGCTGCGCTTCGGATGAATTCGCGGTCACGGCCTGAAGCCGGAAAACCTTGCGCCCACCTTCGACATTGGTTTCAGCGATCTTGCGGTTCATTCCGGCCAAAAAGCCAAAACGTTTGTTCAGCGCAGCCCAAGCCCCGTCAGCCTTGGCAGAATCGCCAAACGCGCCAAGTTGCACCATGACGGTGCTGGCCGGTGCTGCCGCAGACGGTGCTGGCGCCGCCACTGGAGCCGATGCCATGGCGGCAGGAGGTGCGGTGGCCGCGATTTTTGCGGCGGGAACCAATGTCGCGCCGGTTTTCGTGCCTTCGCTCGCGGCAAAGGCGGAGTCGCCCTCACCTTCAAATCTTTTGCCACCGGCATCCTGAGGCTTGACCTTATAGGCGCCTGCGGGTGCGGCGATCAATTGGCCATTGCCATTCGCGCCGCCGATCTGGTTACGCTGCAGCCAATAGATCGCGCCAATAATCGCTGCGAGCAAGACAAGCCCGGCAATTAACATCACCGCGATCTTCAGCGGGGATGCACGATCATCATATTCGTAACCGTCAGCGGTTTCCAACCAGGGCAGACGATCGGGATCGTTTAGATTCAGTCCATTATTGTTGGTGTTGTTCATGCCGGTCCCCCAATTGCTACATATTGTAAGCGGCCTCGACGCCCATCAGGCGCAAACCATTGCGCAGAACTTGCCCGATATTGGTCGCCATGAAAAGCCTTGCGCCGGTCAGCGCCGGGTCCTGGGGCAATATGAAGCGCTTGTCCGGTTGGTCATTGCCCAAGTTCCAATACGCATGGAATGCCGCCGCCAAGTCATTGAGATAAAAGGCAATACGGTGCGGCTCACCCGATTTGGCGGACGCTTCGACAATGCGCGGGAAGTTTGCGGCTTCGCGAATAAGGCCGATTTCGGCGTCGCCAAGCAACGCCAGTTCCGATCCGTCGACACCCAAGCCCTCGCCCTCTGCCTTGCGCAATGTCGAGGCGATACGCGCATGGGCGTATTGCACATAGAATACCGGATTGTCCTTCGACGCTTCGACGACCTTGGCAAAGTCAAAGTCCATCTGCGCATCGGATTTGCGCGTCAGCATCGTGAAGCGGACGACATCCTTGCCGACTTCTTCAATCACATCGGCGAGCGTGACAAAGCTGCCCGACCGCTTGGACATTTTAACAGGCTCACCGCCGCGCAGCAGGCGCACCATTTGCACCAGCTTGATATCGAAATCGACTTTGCCATCGGTCAGCGCGTTGACCGCCGCCTTGATCCGCTTGACGGTACCCGCATGATCCGCGCCCCAGATGTCGATCATGGCGTCAACGCCCTGACTTTTCTGGAAATGATAGGCAAGGTCAGCGCCGAAATAGGTCCAGCTGCCGTTGGATTTCTTGATCGGCCTATCTTGGTCATCACCAAATTGCGTCGACCGGAACAAGGGAAGCGTAACCGGCTCCCAATCTTCGATTTCCTTGCCCTTTGGCTTTTCCAATTCGCCGTCATAGACAAGGCCACGCGCGCGCAGTTCGCGCTCCGCAATGTCCGCCTTGCCCGCTTCATGCAGCTCGGCTTCGGATGAAAACAGGTCATGATGGATGCCAAGCAAGGCGAGGTCGGCCTTGATCATCTCCATCATCTCGGCAACCGCAGCTTTGCGGAACAGCGCAAGCCATTCTGCCTCTGGCTGGGCGACATATTGGTCGCCAAAACGCTCGGCGAGACGCTGACCGACTGGAATCAGATAATCGCCGGGGTAAAGCCCTTCGGCGATTTCAATGGTCTCGCCCAATGCCTCGCGATAGCGCAAATGCGCGGACCGCGCCAAAACATCGACCTGCCCACCGGCGTCGTTGATATAATATTCGCGCACGACACGGTAGCCTGCGAATTCCATCAATGCGGCAAGCGCATCGCCCACAACAGCGCCGCGGCAATGCCCCATATGCATTGGCCCCGTCGGGTTGGCGGAGACATATTCGATATTGACCGATTTGCCGTCACCACGGTGCGACCGCCCATAATCATCGCCCGCGTGCGCAATTGAGCGTAGTTCATCAAGCCATGCCGATGCGTCCAACCGCAAATTTAGAAAGCCCGGCCCAGCGATTTCGACAGCCGTCACGCCAGAAACCTTTGCCAACTCCGCCGACAAGGCTTCGGCCAATTGGCGCGGATTAAGGCCAGCGGGTTTGGCGAGCACCATCGCCGCGTTGGTCGATATGTCGCCATGTGATGGATCGCGCGGCGGTTCGACCGTCACATTGGCACGATCAATGCCCGATGGCAGGGTGTTGCTGGCAACAAGTGCGTCCAGCGCATGATCGACATGCGCTGCATATTGTTCAAAAAGGGTCATCTTCGTGCCTTGAAAAAAGCGCGTATCAACGCGTTACATTATACCGCAGCTGATCTTCGGTCAGCTGGAACCCGATAAGCATTTCAAAGCTTGATCGGACGACCGC
>DBOA01000079.1:2992-14890 GCA_002299195.1 Sphingomonadales bacterium UBA658 | reverse complement strand
GGGTTGATAATCGGGGTCGACATCAGGCTGCCGAACACGCCGCCGTTGGAAATGGTGAAGGTTCCGCCTGACATATCTTCCATGGTGAGCGCGCCGGCCTTGGCCTTTGCACCAAAATCACCAATGGCCTTTTCAATCTGGGCAAAGCTCATGGCGTCGGCGTTGCGCACGACGGGTACGACGAGGCCATTTGGCGCGCTTACCGCGACCGAGACGTCGAGATAATTATGATAGACGATTTCGTCGCCATCGATCTGCGCATTTACGGCAGGAACGTCACGCGCAGCCAAAGCAACAGCCTTGGTAAAGAAGCCCATGAAGCCGAGGCGCACGCCGTGCTTCTTTTCAAACAGGTCTTTGTATGTTGCGCGCGCTTCGATCACGGCGGACATATCGACATCGTTAAATGTCGTCAGCAGCGCCGCTGTGTCTTGTGCAGATTTCAAACGTTTTGCGATTGTCTGGCGCAGACGCGTCATCTTCACGCGCTCTTCCTGACGCGCACCTGCCGGTGCAGACGCAGTTGGCGTCGCCGTTGATGCCGAAGTGGCTGCAGGTGCAGGCGCACCCTTTGCAGCTGCAACAACATCTTCCTTGGTCAGGCGGCCGTCTTTGCCGGTGCCTTTGATCTTGCTTGGGTCAATGCCGAGCTCAAGCACCAGGCGGCGAACCGCAGGCGACAAGGGCAGATCGCTATTTTCCGAAGCAGCGGCCGGCGCAGGCGCAGCGGTGCTCGTAACGGCGGGGGCCACAGCCGAGGCGGCAGCAGCAGGTGCTGCGGCGGCTCCGGTGCCAGCATCGATTGAAGCAATGACAGCGCCGACATTAACGGTCGCGCCTTCCTCAACGGCATAGGCACCCATGATGCCGGCAACAGGCGACGGCACTTCGACCGCGACCTTGTCGGTTTCAAGGCTGGCTATCGGTTCATCGACCGCAACCGGCTCACCCGGTTTTTTCAGCCATTGGCCAAGGGTCGCTTCAGTGATGGATTCGCCCAATACGGGAACTTTAACTTCAGTGCTCATAATTCAATCCTCAGGAGGATGGAGGGGTAACCGGCTTGGTTCCCCCAGTGCGTTGGCGGCGGATTTCTTCGCGGACATTGTGGCCCAATGCTTCGGCAACCAACGCGGCCTGTTCGGCTTGGTGGCGCTTGGCAAGACCCGTGGCTGTCGCGGCGGCGGCTTTGCGTCCGGCATAACGTGCACGTGCTGGGCCGACATTGGCTTCTGCGAGGCATTCTTCCAAATAGGGGTCGACGAAGCTCCAGCTGCCCGCATTGCGCGGCTCTTCCTGGGCCCAAACGACCTCTTCCAAATTGGTCATACGCTTCAACCGGACAATCAATGGTTCGGCGGGGAATGGATATAGCTGCTCGATGCGCACAATTGCGGTGTTCTTGTCACCCGATGCATCGCGCGCTTCCATCAGGTCATATGCAACCTTACCCGAACATAGGACCAGTCGTTTGACATCCTTGTCCGCAGGCGGGTTGATGTCCGACAGGATCCGCATGAAATGGCTTTCGCCTTGGAAATCCTCTGCCTTGGAAACCGCGAGCTTGTGCCGCAACAATGATTTTGGCGTCATGACGATCAGCGGCTTGCGGAATGGACGTGCCATCTGCCTGCGCAGCAAATGGAAATAATTTGCAGGCGTCGTGCAGTTTGCGACCTGAATATTGTCTTCAGCACACAATTGCAGGAAGCGTTCAAGCCGCGCGGAGCTGTGTTCCGGACCTTGTCCTTCATAGCCATGCGGCAACAGCATTACGAGGCCATTGGCGCGCAGCCATTTCGCTTCACCGGCGGCAATAAACTGATCGATCATGGTTTGCGCACCATTCACGAAGTCGCCAAATTGCGCTTCCCAAAGCACCAGTGTCTTTGGTTCGGCACCCGCATAGCCATATTCAAAACCCAGCACGCCGAATTCCGACAAGGGACTGTCGAGGATTTCAAAACGGCCATGTGGCAATGTTGCCAGCGGGATGTATTTTTCCTCAGTCGTTTGGTCGACCCAGACGCCGTGGCGTTGGCTGAACGTACCGCGGCCCGAATCTTGGCCCGATAAGCGCACGCCATAACCTTCGGTAAGCAAAGAGCCGAAAGCGAGCGCTTCACCTGTTGCCCAGTCAAAGTTCGCACCTGTGCTGAACATGGCTTTTTTGGCATCGAGCACACGATTGAGCGTCGGGTGAATATTGTGGCCTTCGGGCACAGTGGTCAGCGTGCGGCCCATGCTATCAAACAGTTTTTTGGAAACACCTGTTTGCACATTCCGGCGCGCGGTTTCCGGATCGGCTGGCTTGGACAGGCCCGACCAACGTCCACCAAACCAGTCAGCAGCATTGGCTTTATAATCGGCTGCGCTGGCAAATTCCTGCTCAAGCGTCTGCACAAAGCGCATGGCGTGCTCGTCCGCCCAATTCGCATCGATAACACCCTCGGCCTCAAGCCGCTTGGCGTACAAGCTGCTGACGGCGGGGTGGCCCTTGATCACTTTATACATCAACGGCTGCGTGAAACCGGGTTCGTCGCCTTCATTGTGGCCAAAGCGGCGGTAGCACCACATGTCGATGACGATGTCGCGGTGGAATGTCTGACGGAATTCGATCGCAATTTTACACGCGAACGTCACTGCTTCGGGATCATCACCATTGACGTGGAATATTGGTGCCTGAACGCCCTTTGCGACGTCGGATGGATAAGGCGAGGACCGCGCATATTGCGGGCTGGTGGTGAAACCAACCTGGTTGTTCACGATAAAGTGCAGGCAGCCACCAGTATTATACCCACGAATGCCGGAAAAGCCGAGGCATTCCCAAACGATGCCCTGACCAGCAAAGGCCGCGTCACCATGCAGAAGCACGGGGAGAACTTGTTCATGCTTACCAAGGTCATCGCGTGCCGTTTGGTTCGCGCGTACCTTACCGAGCACCACTGGGTTCACTGCTTCAAGGTGCGAAGGGTTTGGCACAAGGCTCATATGCACCTTGATGCCATCAAATTCGCGGTCGGTGCTGGTGCCAAGGTGATATTTCACATCGCCCGAACCACCAACATCATCAGGGTTCGCGCTTCCGCCCGAAAATTCGTGGAAGATGATGCGGTATGGCTTTGCCATCACATTGGCCAAAACGTTGAGACGGCCGCGATGTGGCATGCCGTAAACGATTTCGCGCACGCCCAGCTGGCCGCCATATTTGATGACGGCTTCGAGTGCGGGAATCATCGATTCGCCGCCATCAAGGCCGAAGCGCTTCGTGCCTACATATTTGCGGCCAAGGAATTTTTCATACTGCTCCGCCTCAATGACTTTACCGAGGATGGCTTTTTTGCCTTCGGGCGTAAATTGGATAGCGGCATCTTTGCCCTCCATCCGTTCTTGCAGGAACCGGCGCTCTTCGACGTCGGAAATGTGCATATATTCGAGGCCAACTGGGCCGCAATAATTGGCGCGCAGCGTATCGACGAGTTCACGAACCGTGGTCCATTCGAGGCCAAGCGTGCCGCCGACATAGACCCGCTTGTCGAGGTCTGCGCCAGAAAAGCCATGATATTCGGGGGTAAGGTCAGCGGGAATGTCCTGCTTGGAAAGACCAAGCGGATCCAGATTTGCCGCCAGATGCCCGCGCACACGATAGGTGCGCACCAGCATCATTGCGCGAATGGAATCGCTCGCTGCGGCAACGGCGTCGGCTTCTGCCATGGGTTTGCCAGCAGCCTTTGCCGCGGCCTTGACTTCGACAGCCATCTGCGTCGGATCAAGCGAAGCCGTCAGGTCATCGGTGATGGACAAAGGCCAGTTCGAACGCGCCCAGCTTGGGCCTTGCTCAGTTTCAAAATCTTGGTTTTCAAGACCCATGTTACTTCTCCAAATCCTCCCCATATGCGGGGAGGGGAACCATCCGCTGGATGGTGGAGGGGAGTTGCCGCTCTAACCCAGCGTCAGACGGAAGGCCCCTCCGTCACCCGGTACTTACGCACCAGTTGCTACCTCCCCGCGAACGGGGAGGACCAAAATCAACCCTTCAACACCTCGACCAATGTCTTGCCGAGCAATGATGGTGACGGCGATACGCGGATGCCGGCGGCTTCCATTGCTGCGATCTTGCTTTCTGCGTCACCCTTGCCGCCCGATACGATGGCGCCAGCATGGCCCATGCGGCGTCCGGGAGGTGCGGTGCGTCCGGCGATGAAACCAGCCATTGGCTTTTTGCGGCCCTTCTTGGCTTCGTCGATCAGGAACTGTGCAGCTTCTTCTTCTGCACTGCCGCCGATTTCACCGATCATGATGATCGACTTGGTCGCATCATCGGCAAGGAACAGCTCAAGACAATCGATGAAGTTGGTGCCGTTGACGGGGTCACCGCCAATGCCAACCGCAGTGGTCTGGCCAAGGCCTTCCGCTGTGGTTTGGAACACGGCTTCATAAGTGAGCGTGCCTGAACGTGAGACGACGCCGACCGAGCCTGCGGAGAAGATGCTGCCGGGCATGATGCCGATTTTGCATTCATTGGGTGTCAGAACGCCAGGGCAGTTTGGACCAATAAGGCGCGATTTCGAACCCGACAATGCGCGCTTTACCTTGACCATGTCGAGCACAGGAATGCCCTCAGTGATGCAGACGATCAACGGGATTTCCGCGTCAATGGCTTCAAGGATTGAATCGGCCGCAAAGGGTGGCGGCACATACACAACCGACGCATCCGCACCTGTTGTTTGCTTGGCCTCAAGCACCGTGTCAAACATCGGCAGGCCAATATGCGTTGTTCCGCCCTTGCCGGGGGTAACACCGCCAACCATCTGCGTGCCATAAGCCAGCGCCTGCTCGGTATGGAATGTGCCAGTGGCACCCGTCATACCTTGCGTGATGACCTTGGTGTTTTTGTTGATAAGGATGCTCACATACGTCTCCTAAATTCTGGGGTTCGCTTAGTTTAGCGAGGAATCAATTGCCTTACATGCGACAAGCAGTTCTTTGACCGCATCGACGCTGACCGCAAGGTTGCCCTTGGCTTCGTCATCAAGGGCGATTTCGACGACCTTTTCAACGCCGCCAGCACCAATGACGACAGGTACGCCGACATATAGATTGTCGACGCCATATTGGCCGGTCAGATGCACTGCGGCTGGAAGAACGCGCTTTTGGTCGTTCAAATAAGCTTCTGCCATCGCGATACCGCTGGTTGCCGGCGCGTAGAACGCAGAGCCGGTTTTAAGAAGACCAACGATTTCACCACCGCCGCTGCGCGTGCGCTGCACGATTGCGTCAATGCGCTCCTGAGTCGAAAAGCCCATTTTGATAAGGTCTGGAACCGGAATACCCGATACGGTCGAATATTGAACGACGGGCACCATGGTGTCGCCATGACCACCAAGCACGAAGCTGGTGACGTCTTTTACCGACACATTGAATTCGTCCGCAAGGAAGTGGCTGAAACGGGCGGAATCGAGAACGCCTGCCATGCCGACAACCATGTGATGTGGCAGGCCGGAAAATTCGCGCAGCGCCCATACCATTGCGTCGAGCGGGTTGGTGATGCAGATGACGAATGCGTTTGGTGCGTTCGCGGCAATGCCTTCGCCCACGGCCTTCATGACCTTCAGGTTGATGCCAAGCAAATCATCGCGGCTCATGCCGGGTTTGCGCGCGACACCAGCGGTGACGATGATCACGTCGGCGCCAGCAATGTCGGCATAATCATTGGTGCCCGTAATCTTGGCATCGAAGCCTTCGACGGGTCCGCATTGCGACAGGTCAAGCGCCTTGCCCTGGGGAACGCCTTCAACAACGTCGAACAAGACGATGTCGCCGAGGCCTTTCAATGCTGCGAGGTGAGCAAGTGTGCCGCCGATATTACCGGCACCAATAAGCGCAATTTTTTTGCGAGCCATACAAAACTGTCCTTCCCTTAGGGCTTTTTAGCGGAATTGCGGCGTCGTTACGCCGAATCGCTGTGGATAACAACCCAATAAAGGTCCAAAGTTAAGGCTTTTTCTGATAACAGTTCGCAATAGCGATAGCGGGTGAAGTGCACCCTGTCAGTTACCCGTGACGCGCCGCAACATTTCCATCCAGATGGGGACTTGGCCATGGAATCCCTCGGCCCAGACGCGTTCATCTAGGCCATGCGCGCCCTCTTTCTGTCCGACGATGCTCCAAAGCCCACCAAATCCATAAACGGGAATGCCAGCGGACCGTAAAAACGCGCCGTCGGTAGCGCCCGCCGACTGGAATGGCAGAACGGGCGCGTTGGGAAAGCGGGTTGCGACAGCGGCCCGATAGGCTTGGGTTATGTCATCGCGCATCGGTGATGGTGCGGTTTCGGGTGTTTGCGATCCTTCAACGGCCGACACCGTGACATCCGGCCCTGAAAGCGCTTGCAATTGCTGCCGGACATCCTCTGTTTTGACGCTTGGAAAAATGCGGCAGTTCACATTGGCTTCGGCCTTTTGGGGCAGGGCATTTGGCGCGTGACCGCCAGACAACATCGTTGCAACACAGCGCGTGCGCGTGCTCCCCGGGTCCATCGCTTCTAACAGATCGGCCGTTTCGCGATCTTGGGGGTCCGCAAGATATCTGCGTAACAGCTCACCAAATTGGCCACTATCGCCTTTTGCCAGCATCTCAAAACTCGCGCGTGTGGCATCGTTAATCATGGCTGGAAAGCGATGACGCTCCACTGCGGTGAGCGCATTGGCCAGCGCATATATCGCATTGTCAGGGCGGGGAACGCTGCTGTGCCCGCCGCGGTTCACAGCGGTCAGCCGGAAATCGGCGTAGGTTTTCTCCGCAATCTGAATGCCGAAGCCTTCAACGCGCCCATCAGGGAAAACCGAACCGCCGCCTGCATCTCCATTGAGGGCATATTCGGCGTCAATTAGGTCGCGCCATTCGGTTGCCGCGCGCCGTGCACCGTTGCCGATCGTCTCCTCATCGCCAGTGAACAGCACAATGATATCGCGCGTGGGTTCAAACTTCTCTGCGCGCAAATATTGCAGCGCAAGGACGATACCGGTCAAGGCCGCCTTATTGTCATTTGAACCGCGACCCAGATAATAGCCGCCCTCTTCGCGAAACTTAAATGGCGGATATTTCCAATCGCTTGCTTTGGCGGCGACGACATCCATGTGCGCCATCAGCAAAATCGGCTTCTTCCCCGAAGGCTTGGCTGCGGGCCAACGGACAATCATTGTCTGGGTATTGTCATGATCCTTGACGATCACGTTCGTGATGCCCGCCTTGCGGAACTCGGCTGCCAATAAGGTGGTCAGCTTTTTGAATTCGGCAGGCTGCCCCTCAACGGTGGGAATTTCGACGATCTTTGCAAAGAGCGCGCGTTCCGATGCTATTTTCGATGCAGCTGTTTGCGCATGTGCAGCGGTTGTCAGGGCCAAAATGCCTGCCAATAAAAACGTGCTCCGTCCGATCATCTTTTCTCTCCTTTATGCAATGCTAGCGCGCGCCGTGGCCTTCCGCCAGATAATCTTCCGACTGCATTTCCATCAGCCGCGATACGGTACGGTCAAATTCAAAACGCCCGTCGCCTATCGGGTAAAGCTGGTCAGGTCCGGCATCTGCGCTCGCCAAAAACTTCACGCGATATTCGTACAACGCATCGATCAGCGTCACAAATCGCGCCGCTTCATTGCGGTTGTGTGGCCCAAGCACGGGAATGCCCACCATCAGCACCGTATGGAACCGCCGCGCAATCGCCAGATAGTCAGAGGCACCAAGGGCCTCAGCACAAAGACGCTTGAATGAGAAAACGGCGACGCCCTTCAGCGCCTTTGGCACATGCAGCGTCCGACCGCCGCCTACGTCCAACTCCAACGAGGGGACATGTGCGCGGTCCTCGGGCGGGTAATCGGTCATCCGGAAAAATGTCTCCGAAAGCGCGGCCGTTGCCTCGGCGCCATTGGGTACCAGCCAGGTTTTGGCATTACCCAAACGGTCGCGCCGATAGTCTTTCGGGCCATCGAGCGCAAAAATATCAAGGCTGTCTTTGATCAACGCGATGAACGGCAAAAACAGCTGGCGGTTGAGGCCATCCTTATACAGGTCATCGGGTCGCCGGTTCGATGTTGTGACAACGGTGACGCCTGCGGCAATCAAGCCGGTAAACAGCCGCGACATAATTGCGGCGTCGGCCA
Source organism: Sphingomonadales bacterium UBA658 (assembly GCA_002299195.1). GTDB lineage: Bacteria > Pseudomonadota > Alphaproteobacteria > Sphingomonadales > Sphingomonadaceae > Sphingorhabdus_B. Next base: position 6,728 of record DBOA01000079.1, on the reverse strand, counting down.
TGTTGTTGACGACCATTTCGTCAAAACAGAGCAACCGGGCTTCATCCGCCAGTGCCGCGACCACGGGCGGAATGGGATCGCCTTTTTCTTTTTCGCGCTCAACCTTTAGCCGCGCGTGGATATCCAGCATGAATTCATGGAAATGGGCACGACGTTTCCGCTGTATCTGCACGCTGTCAAAAAACAGGTCCATGAGCATGGATTTTCCGCGCCCAACACCGCCCCATAAATATAGCCCGCGCGCCGGGTCCGGCTTGCGTCCCAAGAAACGCCACATTGTGCTTCCGCGGGGCGGCACAGCCTCAAGCTCTGCTTGCACTTTCGCCAGCGCCAAAACGGCTTTGGCTTGATCAGCATCAGGCTTCAATTCGCCTGCACTGACAAGGGCTGCGAGCCTATCCGTGACCGAGGCGGCTATCATTTCTTACTGGGTTTTCGAATCGTCCCTGAAAACGCGGCGACGCGGGACTCGCCTTGCGAGACAATGCCGCGCATGAACAGTAGGCGACCCGTTTCTTTCAAAAGCTCGACCTCTGCCTCAAGCGGTTCGCCGATTACGCCCGCACCAATGAACTGCACCGATAGGTCAAGCGTAACGGCAGCGCCTGCCTCAATCAGGCCAAACATCCGCGATGCGCCAAACATCGCCACGTCGATAAAACCGAGCGTGACACCGCCATGCACAGCGTCGCGCAAGTTGCTGTGCCGATGTTCGGGAAACATGCGCAGGCGCGCTTTATGATGGCCTTCACTGCGCACCAGCATTTTACCGAGAACCGTGCCATTATAGCGCGTGGCATCGGTCATCTGCCAGTTTAGCCAACCGGGATTGTCCGGATCCGGACTGCTATCAAAAGCGGGTGTGTCCAACTGCCGTCCCGTTATTTAAAGGTGGCGTTCGGCAACCATCTTCTTGGTTTCGGCAATGGCCTTTGCAGGGTTCAGACCCTTGGGGCATGCGTTCGCGCAGTTCATGATCGTGTGGCAGCGATACAGACGGAATGGATCTTCCAACTCATCCAAACGCTCACCGGTCATTTCGTCACGGCTATCTGCCAACCAGCGATAGGCCTGAAGCAAGATGGCTGGGCCCAAAAACTTGTCGCTGTTCCACCAATAAGACGGGCAGCTTGTCGAGCAGCATGCGCACAAGATGCATTCATACAGACCATCGAGCTTTGCACGGTCTTCAGGCGACTGAAGACGCTCCTTGCCTGATGGTTCTGGCGTCACCGTCTGCAGCCATGGCTTGATCGACGCATATTGCGCATAAAAATGGGTGAAGTCAGGAACGAGGTCCTTGATAACTTCCATATGCGGCAGCGGCGTCAGTGTGACTTCGCTTTTGCAGTCTTCAATAGCCGTGGTGCACGCGAGGCCATTTTTGCCGTCGATGTTCATCGAGCATGAACCACAAATGCCTTCGCGGCATGAACGGCGGAAGGTCAGCGACGAATCTTGTTCGCCCTTCATCTTGATCAGCGCGTCGAGGACCATTGGGCCGCAGGTTTCGGTGTCGACTTCAAATGTGTCGTAACGCGGGTTTTCGCCACTGTCGGGATCGTAACGATATACCTTGAATTTCTTGACTTTCCCGTCGGTTTTCGCGGCGTGAACAGTGCCCTTTTGGACCTTGCTGTTCTTTGGGAGGAAGAAATCGGCCATATCAATATCCTGTTGTCGTCGTGACGTGTAATTCCATATCTGCCGAACGCCCTAACCAAGCGTTTGTGCAATCACAAGCCCTCAACTGCGTCCGTTCGAGTTGCTATTTCTGCAAGTCGGACGCGCAGCTTGTCGATTTTGCGGCCATCCATATCCACAACTTCAAAATGCCAACCTTGGTCGCGGAAGGATTCGCCCTCTTCGGGCAAGTGTCGCAATATGTGCAGGACATGGCCCGCAGCGGTCGCATAATCGCGGTCTTCAGGCAAATCAATCGACAGTGCGTCTGCCATTGCGTCGGCGGACATTGCGCCCGAGACGAGCATTGAGCCATCGTCCAATGTGATGATGTTCGGCGCGCTACCTTGCGCCTGATCCGATGCAAATTCGCCCGCAATGGCTGCCAAAAGGTCGTTCGGCGTTACGATTCCTTCAAAATGCCCATATTCATCGTGGACAAGCAACATCGGCACATCGGACGAACGCAGAATTTCGAGTGCGTCCATGGCGTCAAGTTGATCGGGGATGATTTCAGCGCGACGCATCAGGCTGCGGATATCAAGACTTTCGCCGCGAATCTGTGCCGCAACAATATCGCGTGATTGGACAACGCCAATGATGTCGTCACCATCTTCGCCGGTGACGGGCAGCCGTGTGTGCAGCGAATTTAACAGCGAATCGCGGACATCATCTTCAGATGCGTCCGCTGCAATACGGTCAACGTCGGTCCGTGGCGTCATGACCTCACGCACCGGACGGTCGGCCAACCGCACAACGCCTGCAATGACCTTATGTTCATGCTCTTCAATGATGCCTGCATGGGTGGCCTCGGCAAAGACCATACGTAATTCCTCGGCGCTCAGTGCGTCACGGGTATCGCGGCGCAGCCCGAGTGCACGGAATATAGTCGCGCTGGATTTATCAAGGGTCCAGACAATCGGTGCGGTCACGCGTGCCAGCATCTCCATTGGACCCGCCATGGTGACGGCGATTCTCTCGGGCGCAATGAGCGCAAATTGCTTGGGGACCAGCTCGCCGACCACCAAGGATGCGTAGGTCGTGATGCTGATAACGATTCCGAAACCCAAAGTTTCGGCCCATTCTTTACCAATGCCCAAAAGTGCGATGCGTTCGGCAACTGGCCCGCCCAGCGTCGATCCGGAATACGCACCGGCGATAATACCAATGAGCGTAATGCCAATTTGCACGGTGGACAGAAACTTGCCCGGGTCTCGTCCCAGCCGAAGGGCTGCCGCCGCGCCGCGCTTTCCGGCTTCCGCCATCGCCTTTAATTTCGCTGTACGTGCCGAAACAATGGCGAGTTCAGACATGGCAAACACACCGTTCAGGGCAATGAGAGCCAATATCGTTGCGGCATCAAACCACGGGAAAGGATGAAGAGGTTCCATAGGGACCTGCTTCCCATAGTGCCAACGCCAGCGCTTTGGCAACAAAATGCCGAAAAAACTGTTATCATCAACGGATGCAACCCAGCCACGGATAATCGCAGGTTCATCATGGGTGTCGCTTATGGGGCATCCAAGCTGAAAGGGAAAATGATGAAGAAGAATCAATTGATAACACTGTCGCTCATGGCCGCCATGCTGCCGCTATCGGCATGTGTGACCGATCCGGAAACGGGCCAGCGCACGATTTCGAAGACTGCGCTTGGTGGCGTTGGCGGCGCATTGGGTGGATATTTGCTTGGCGACCTTATTGGCGGCCGCAGCGATCGCACGGAAAAGATTGTCGGCGCAGGTATCGGCGCATTGGCCGGTGCGGGCGTTGGCTATTATATGGACGAACAAGAAAGAAAGCTGCGTCAGCAAACTGCGGGCACGGGCATCAACGTTATTCGCGATGGCGACAATCTTGTTCTCGATATGCCTTCGGAAGTGACCTTTGGCCTCGATAGCGCGAACATCGATGCGGGTTTCCGCAATACGCTGGATCAGGTTGCATCGACGCTGACGCAATATGAAAAAACCTATGTCGACGTCATGGGCCATACCGATTCCACCGGGTCGGATGCTTATAACCAGTCGTTATCGGAACGCCGTGCGTCGGCTGT
>DBOA01000079.1:0-2616 GCA_002299195.1 Sphingomonadales bacterium UBA658 | reverse complement strand
GGCTATGGCGAGAGCCAACCAAAGGCGAGCAATCTGGATGAAACCGGTCGCGCGGCAAACCGCCGTGTCGAAATCCGTCTTGTGCCCGTGACCCAGGGATAATTCGGATTTAGACGGCAACACCCTGAAGCAATTTGGGCAGCGCGCCGCTTTCGCCCCGCGCCTCGGCCATGAAAAATGCCTTGGCCGGGGCGGCGCGTTGCACCATGGCCATTCCGAAACGCCGGACCGCCGACGCGGTTTTCCCGGGAATAGAAAAAAGGCGGTTCAAGCCATCGGTCGATACCGCGATCAGCAACGTATCAATGCTGCGCCACCGGCTATAGCGATCGAGCAACTGCGCATCGCCAAAATCAAGACCAAGCCGCATCCCGTCGACCAATACTTCAGTCAACGCCGCAACGTCGCGCAGCCCAAGGTTCAATCCCTGACCCGCGATGGGGTGAATGCCATGCGCGCTGTCGCCAATCAGCACCAGCCGTTCAGCCGTGATGTTGGCCGCATGGTGGAACCCAAGCTTGTAAGAAGACAAAGGCGCGGCAATCTCAACGGCACCCAATATGCCGCCCATCGCCTTTTCCAGCTCCGCCGCATATCCACGCGGCGATAATTTCATATATCCCGGCGCATCTGCGGCATCGACCGACCAGACGATCGCTGAACGATGCCGCCCGTCGTCCGCATCCAACATGGGCAACACGGCAAATGGGCCTGACGGATAAAAAATCTCATAGGCAATGTTGTTGTGGGAATGTTCGTGGAAGATCGCACCGACCATTGCGCTATGGTCATATTGCCAGTGCGCAATATTGATTCCCATTTCCTCGCGCGTCTGGCTTTGCCGGCCTTCGGCGACAATCATCAGATCAGCGGTCAAAACTTTGCCATCATCCAGATGCACGGAGGCGCGACCTGAATCCTGTGATTTGTGGGTGATGTTGGCGGGCATGTGCAACTGGATCGCGTCGCTTTCGAGCGCCGCATTGTACAACACGCTGCGCAAGAAGCGGCTTTCAAACATTTGGCCCAAGAAGCCGTCATCTTCGGCTGGTGCGAAATCCAGTGATCCGGGCTTTAGGCTATCGCTCACCCAAATCTTTTCAATCGGGCAGCCTTTTCCGGCCAATGTTTCGCCCAGTCCAATGGCTTCGAACAGTTTATGGCTCGAGCTCGATATGGCAAAAGTGCGGCCGTCAAAGCCTGCTTGCAACATGCTCGCCTGATCCGCGCGGTCAATCACATGGCTGGTGATGCCATGTGCAGCCAATGCCAATGCTTGCGTAAGCCCGATGAGCCCGCCGCCGATAATGATGACGTCTGCTTTGTGATTCATATTGCCCCTATGCCGCAACAGATGGGCGGACTCAAAGGAGGATTTTGACCGTAGCCCATCCGCGTTGGCAGCAATCTTCAACCTGTAATACTTGACGGCGAGTCCAGCGAAGGCGAAAAGGGGGCGTTCGGCCGTTGGCGGCCACCCATAAATGGCATTATAATCATGGCCTCGCGCATTTCTAAATTTACCTCAAAAACGAACATGGCCAATTGGCGGAATATGATGCGCGCGTCGCTGATCCGCAGCAGCACCTTGTTTGGCGCGGCTGTGCTTGGCCTGTTTGCGGTATTTTATGGCTTTGCGGTGCTGAGCTATTCGGCCGGCGATGCGGCGTTCAATAGCGCGGCTGCAGATGTGCAGCACAACTGGATGGGTCAAAGCGGTGCCTATGTGTCCGACATCATGCTGTTTCTCTTTGGTGTTCCGGCCATTTTCCTGTTCCCGCTGATGCTCGTATTTGCACGACGCTTGTGGCGTGCCGTCCCGCAGCCGCAATGGAAACGGCAGCTTACATTATGCCTGTGCGGCATGCTGCTGATCGGGTTTGGCATGGCCTATTGGCAGCACGGCAGCGACATTGGCTTGCCCGCTGGATGGGGCGGCGCGATGAATTTGCTGTTGGCAAATGCCGCCGTCGCACTTGTTGGTCAAATCCACGGCGTATTCGGCACTATATTGCGGGTTCTGCTGATTTTGGGCAGCTTAAGTGGCGGCGTGGCGTTGGTTATTCGCGCGCTTGAGCTTGAGCGCCCGCTGTTCCGCATCCCTTCATTGGCCATGCCTAAATTTTCAGGGCTGAAAAACGATCTGGGTGCCTTTGACGCAGACGATTCGGATGTTGCCCAAATTATCGAGCCAAAGCCGCCGCGTAAGGCTGTCGAGCCCGAACTACGCAAGCCCCCCGTGATCGAAGACCGCACGCTGGCGCCGAAAAAAGCGGCGTTCTCAACCGGCGCGCGGCAGGGCGATTTCTTTGGCAGCTTTGTTTTGCCATCGCTTGATTTGCTGGATCCGCCGCCCGCCATTTCGGTGCCAAAGCTCGACAAGACGGCGCTGGAAGCAAATGCGCGCTTGCTGGAATCGGTGCTGGATGACTTTCATGTCAAAGGACAGATTGTTGCGGTGCGTCCGGGGCCCGTCGTCACGATGTATGAGTTGGAGCCTGCCGCGGGTATCAAATCCAGTCGCGTTATCCAGCTGGCAGAAGATATTGCGCGCAACATGTCCGCTTTGTCCGCGCGTGTTTCGACCATACCGGGCCGCACCGTCATGGGTATTGA
>DBOA01000080.1:7088-7255 GCA_002299195.1 Sphingomonadales bacterium UBA658 | reverse complement strand
ATGGTGACGCACCAAACCTATCAGGATACCAATGGAACATGGCTGAGCCCCGATCAGGTGCGGCGTGAAGGCGACATCTGGACCATCATCGACAGCGGTGCCCCTGCGGTCGCAGGTCGCATCGAAAAAATGTCCAAATCTAAAAAGAATGTCGTCGATCCCGATGA
>DBOA01000080.1:0-6740 GCA_002299195.1 Sphingomonadales bacterium UBA658 | reverse complement strand
ATTGTGGACCAATATGGCGCCGATGCCGTGCGCTGGTTCATGCTGTCTGACAGCCCGCCCGAACGCGATCTGGAATGGTCCGAAGCGGGGATTGAGGGTTGCTGGCGCTTTGTGCAGCGCCTGTGGCGTCTGACAAGCCAGGTCAGTGGCGCCGAAGGTGTCGACAAGGCACTGGACCGCAAAACGCACCAGATCATTGCCGGCGTCGGCACAGACATCGAAGCACTCGCGTTCAACAAGGCGGTGGCAAAAATCTATGACCTTGCCAATGCCATTGAAAAGGCTGCGCCTTCGGCAAGCCGCGATACCGCGATCCGTACGATCGTAACATTGTCCGCGCCGATGGTTCCGCATTTGGCCGAAGAGGCGTGGACCCAGCTTGGCGCGGCATCTGGCAGCGGCCTTATCGCCGACGCACCTTGGCCGCAGGTCAACCCTGACCTGCTGGTCGAAGACGAAGTGACCATTGCCATTCAGGTGAAGGGCAAGCTGCGCGACACGCTGACCGTTGCCAAGGGACTGCCCCAGGCCGAAGTGGAGGCGCTTGCGCTTGCCAGCCAAAAGGTTCAGCATGCGATTGACGGTGCCGATATCCGGAAAATCATCGTCGTGCCTGATAGGTTGGTCAACATCGTCCTATGAACCGTTTCATCGCCCCCATCTTGCTTGCTTTGATATTGTCCGCTTGCGGATTGCAGCCTTTATACAGCGGTGGATCAAAGGGCGCGGTGGCAACGACGCTGGGTTCGGTATCGGTCGCTACAATCGAAGGCAAAAGCGGTTGGTTGATGCGCAATGCATTAACCGACCGCCTTGGCGCCCAAGACAGCAACGTAGCCCAATTCCGCTTGGTCGTCACACTGGATGACCGGATTGAAGGCTTTGGCGTGCGTGCCGACGATACGGTCACGCGTGAACGCCGAACATTGCGCGCAAGATATCAGCTGATCTCGGTCGCTACCGGTGAAACCGTGCTTGATGCAACCGCGGGATCCGACGCAGGCATCGATGTCGCCGGTTCGGAATATGCCACCATCGCTGGCGAAAACAGCGCGCTGGAAAATCTGACGCAGAAGGTTGCGGATCAGATTGTCACCCGGCTTTCGATCTACGCCCGCAGCGAATGAGCAACGCCAAAGAACGCAGTTTTATAGGTGCCATCGGCACACGTCCGGAGATCCGGCTGTTTTTCATTTTCGGGCAGGATGAATCGGCGGCCGCCGACATCGCATCGCAAATGTCCGTCGCGCTGACGGGTTCGGAACGGATCGATATCGACAGCGACCGTATTCGCAATGACCCTGCGCTTCTCGCGGACGAGGCGTCGGCGCTTTCGCTATTTGGCGATAAGCGGCACATCCGCCTGAACTTCCGCCGGGAAGAAGGCGTTGCTGCCGTCGAAAACCTGCTCGCCCTTGAAGGCGAAGTCAATCCGGTCATCGCGACCGCAGGAAATCTGACCAAGGCCAGCAAATTGCGCAAGCTTGTCGAGGCCCACCCGCGCGCGATGGTGCATATTTGTTACATGCCAGAGGAAGGCGATGCCGCAGCCGCTGTGATGGCATACGCAGCCACGATGGGGCTGAAGATTGACCGTCCACTGGCCGCGCGGATTGCGCGCTACACGGGTCAGGACCGGAAACTGGCGCAAGCCGAAATCGAAAAGCTGTCCTTATATTATGATTCGTCGCCGCAACGTCCCGCGACGGTTGAGGTCCCCATATTCGAAGCCTTGTCAGCCGAAACGGGCGAGGAAAACATCAATGGCCTCATCCATCAAGTGATGGGCGGCGATTTGCGCGGCACGGGGCGTGAACTTGTCGCCGCGCGTGACATGGGGGTGGATGCCATCCGCATCATCCGCGCGATGCAGCGGCGGGTAACGTTGCTCGCGGCTATGCGCGCAAAGGTCGACAATGGTTCGAACCCCGGCGCCGTTGTAAAAGCGACGCGATCAATATTCTGGAAAGACGCAGACAACTGCGCGCAACAACTTGCGCGCTGGCCATCGGTGCGGCTTGCGGGGTTGAACAGCCATCTGCTTGAGGTGGAATCCAAGCTTATGCATGTCCGCGATGGACTGGCTGGCACGATATTGGAAGAAGAGCTGGTCCGCATTGCGCGTGCAGCATCGCGCCGCGGCTGATTACTGATATTGCGCAGTAATGGGTGGGAAAATATCTGTTAAGCCGGGCTCTTGAACCCGATGGCAAACAGGCCCACATCCGTATCAACGAAAGGCCGTTTCATGGAAAAAATTATCAAGTCCGACGCCGAGTGGCGCGCAGAATTGGACCCGGTTCAATATCATGTCCTGCGGGAGGCGGGAACCGAGCGGGCCTTTGCGGGCAAATTGACCGATGAAAAGCGCGAAGGTGAATTCCGCTGCGCCGGATGCGGCACGACCCTATTTGCATCTGACACCAAATTTGACAGCGGTTCGGGTTGGCCCAGCTTTACCGCGCCTGCAGACGGTGAAGCCATTGATGAGCACACCGATGTCTCGCACGGCATGGTCCGCACCGAGGTGCGGTGCGCCGCGTGCGAAGGGCATTTGGGGCATGTATTCCCCGATGGTCCGGGGCCAACAGGGCTGCGTTACTGCATCAACAGCGCTGCGCTGACATTTGACCCCGAATAAGAACGCGCTTGTCGGCGAGTCCATGAGCGATTAACACCCTGCGCAATGGCACGCGCGCGCAAGATTTCGAAAGAACGTCGCCCAATGGGAACGTGGATTTTACGTATCATCAAAGCCGGCGTTATCGCGGGGCTGCTTGGCGTCATGGTGTTGGGTATTTTTGTCGCCATTGCCCGCGGCGAAATCGACAGTTTTGAAGATTTAAAGGCGTCGCCCAACGGCCAGATGATCCGCGTCCGTGCCGCCGATGGCACCGTTATCCAATCACTTGGCCCAAGTTTCGGCCGATGGCTGGACATTGATCAGCTGCCGTCTGAAATGAAGGACGCGATGGTCGCGGTGGAAGACCGGCGCTATTATATCCACCCGGGCGTCGACCCTATTGGGATCACGCGGTCGCTTTACGTGCGCGCAATTGACGGACGCTGGACCCAAGGTGGCTCAACGATCACGCAGCAGCTGGCCCGCAACATTTACCTGAACAGCAACAAGGAATTTGGGCGGAAAATCCGCGAGGTCATCCTTGCGCTGGCGATGGAAACGAAATTCTCGAAGGACCAGATACTCGAATTATATCTGAACAAGGTCTATTTCGGCGGCGGTGCTTTCGGTGTTGATGCGGCGAGTCGGAAATTCTTCGACCATGGCGCGGAAGACCTCAGCCTCGCCGAAGCCGCAATCATTGCAGGCCTTGTAAAGGCGCCATCGCATTATTCACCAACAGCAGATGCACAGGCTGCGATTGACCGCGCCACGGTGGTGGTCGGAGTGATGCAGGATGCCGGAATGATTTCCGCTGCCGAGGCCGCCGAGGTAAGGCCGGCGGACGTAAAAATGGCGAAGCAGCAACCGCAAGACAGCGTGCGCTATTTCACCGATTGGGTTTTGCCACAACTGGATGGCCTGATCGACGAGACCGAAAAACCCATTGATGTCTGGACCACGCTTGACCTGAAAATGCAGCGCGCGGCAACGGCGGCGATAGCGGCCAACGCACCGCGCGGTGCACAAGGTGCGCTGGTGTCAATTGACCGCGATGGCGCGGTTAAAGCGATGGTTGGCGGCACCGATTATGTGACCAGCAATTATAACCGTGCTGTCACCGCAGTCCGGCAACCAGGTTCAGCTTGGAAATTGTTCGTCTACCTGGCCGCATTGGAAGCCGGGCTCCGTCCCGAAGATATGGTGGAAGATAAGCCCGTCGAAATCGAAGGCTGGCAACCCAAAAACAGCAACGGCCAGTACGCCGGTGAAATTTCACTGCGGACGGCGTTTGCCTATTCGAAAAACACCGTCGCAGCGCAGCTGGGGCAAGAAGTTGGCACCAGCAGCATTGCCAACATGGCACGCCGTTTTGGCATAGCGACACCCATCAACACGCAGCCGTCGATGGTGCTTGGGACATCGGAAACCCGCGTTATCGACATGACGCAGGCATTTGCCTCCGTGGGTTCCAATGGCCGCAGCATTACCCCTTATGGCATCTCCAAAGTCACCACCATTGATGGTGAGATTTTATACACGGCAAAGCCCGCCAGATCCGTGCAATTGGTGGAGGATTGGGTCGCCGCTGCCATGACGGACCTCATGCAGACCGCGGTTGCAACGGGCACGGGTCGCGCCGCCAATATCGGCCGTCCTGTCGCGGGAAAGACAGGCACCACGAGCAGCAACAAAGACGGTTGGTTCCTTGGCTTTTCCAGTGGTTTGACAACAGGTGTCTGGATGGGCCGCGACGATGCGCGTGCGATCGGCGGTTTGGAAGGCGGCCGTGCGCCAGCGCAAGCATGGGCAGCCTATATGCGCATTGCAGTATCCGGCCGACCCGTGGAAAATTTTGCGACCGAAGTAACCTTCCCCGAACAATTAGAAGGCGAAGATCTCTTACTTGGCGAAGGGGAAGAGGGGTTGCTGCTCGACGAAAACGGCATGCCGATTGAGGGCGACCCTGCTTTTGGCGATCCCGGTGCAATGCCAAGCACTGACCCAGAACCGTTGGATGACGCATTTATCGAGCGTGCTATCGGGCGCCGGGAACCCAGATCGTCACGCGACGAAGCGGGCCTTCGCGAACCGCAATAAGGTTCAAATAGCAAGGTCCCTCCAACATCCGGGCATCGGAAACTGCCTGCAATTTGCGGCGCTTCGCTAAAGCGCGTGACCCGTGCGGCTCTTTTTCGTTTCGAGATAATGCGCATTATGCGGGTTCGCCGCGATTTTGAGCGGCAGTCGTTCTTCGACAGATATGCCGGCGGACTTAAGGCCTTCAACCTTTTCCGGATTGTTCGTGAGCAACCGGACGTTGGATATACCGAGCAGTTCAAGCATGCGGGCCGCGACCGAAAAATCGCGCGCATCAATGGCAAAGCCCAATCGGGTGTTGGCATCAACGGTATCAAACCCCTGATCCTGAAGCGCATAGGCACGCAATTTGTTGATCAGGCCAATGCCCCGGCCTTCCTGGCGCAAATATAAAAGTATGCCCCAGTTTGCGTCGGAGATTTGCTGTAACGCTTCATGCAATTGAGGGCCGCAATCGCACTTCAGGCTGCCCAGGACATCACCGGTCAGGCACTCGCTGTGCAACCGGACAACAGGCGGCGTGCCATCGCGTTTGCCGATGAGCAACGCGACATGATCTGACGCATCCACGTCCGTTCGAAATGCGACGATTTCAGCATCGACATTTGCAGCAACCGGCAACCGCGCGCGCGCCGCAATGTGCAGCGCCCCGCTATCGTCAAACGCAGCGACATCCTGTGGGGATACGGTCGCGGACGCGCGTTCCGAATCCGGCAACACCAAAAAGGCGGGAAGCAACCCGGCAAGCCGCGCAAGCTCAATGGCCGCAGCAGCAGAGGGTCCATCGGCGAGGGCCAATGCTTCAAACGGCCCCTTCATCGGGTAACGCAAATCGAGCGTTGGATCCGCCACCGCCAGCGCAAGGTTGATATCAAGGTCCGCTGGCGCCTTTATCATGACCGGCAAAGCGGTATCGGCGGCGGCGCGCTGGTTCATGAGTTTCAATGTAGCCGCGCGGCTCGCAGAAAGCAGGATGGCCCGCGCACCCGCAACGTCGCGCGCGGTTTCTATCGGTAAAAGGCAGAGCTGTTGGCCGAGATGTTCGACATTGATGGCCCAGCCACGACGCAGCGCGTCAATGGCCAGCGCCGCACGGCGGGCATCGCCCTCAATTGCGGGCGCACCGTTCAAAAGGCAAATTCCGTGACGATGGGCGCATGGTCAGATGGCTTGCCCCATCCGCGCACATGCTTATGCACCACATGCGACTTGGCCTTCTCTTTCAAGTCCGGCGTCACCCACATATGGTCAAGACGGCGGCCACGGTCGGATGTCTCCCAATCCTGCGCGCGGTAGCTCCACCATGTGTACAGCTTCTTCGACGGTTCGACAAAATGCCGCGCGAGATCAACCCAGTCCGCGGCTTCCTTAATCGCAGCCAAATGTTCGCATTCAATCTTTGTGTGGCTGACGACATTGACGAGCTGCTTATGGCTCCAAACATCATGCTCAAGCGGGGCAACGTTGAAATCACCCGTCAATATGGTCGGGCTGGTGACCGCACGCGACCACTCGGTCATGCGCGAGAGGAAGCCAAGCTTTTGTCCGAATTTCGAATTCACTTCGCTGTCGGGAACTTCACCGCCAGCGGGAATATAGACATTGTCGATCCGCACGCCCTTTGCGGCGTCGACATTCAGCTCCGCACCCACATGCCGCGCTTCGCCATTCGCTTGCCAATCTTCAACGCGGCGGTTGATTAAAGGCAGCTTGCTGACAATCGCGACACCATGATGCATCGGCTGACCGTTCAAAACCATGTGGCGATAGCCAAGCTGCCGAAACAATCCCTCCGGAAAAAGACTGTCGATGACTTTGGTTTCCTGCAGGCACAGGACGTCGGGCGCTTCTTCTTTCAGATAGCGTTCGACGATGTCGATGCGGGCGCGAACCGAATTGATATTCCACGAGGCGATACGGATGGTCTGAGACATAAGAATATGGCCCTATATGCCAGAAGCGGCAGGGGCAAGTCGGTGAAGTGAAATCCATGCCAAAAAAGCAAAGCCCTCATCCC
>DBOA01000118.1:810-2896 GCA_002299195.1 Sphingomonadales bacterium UBA658 | reverse complement strand
GTACCGACCAGAATGCCGGCATCTGCATCGGTTATGCTTTGTTTAACGCTAAACGCGCCATCCCAGACTGTTTTGACGTCATCCCACTCTGTTGCTGCGTTACGCCCCTTTGGCAGCAGCCACAAAGTATTATTATGAGAGAAACGCGCCGCCAGTTCAAACAATTTGGGCAAGGGCGCAAATGCCCGCGCACTGATGACCGAAAATGGGGCGGTTTTCATGCGCTCCAGCGGCATACCCATGACCGTGACACGGCCACCGATATCGAGCATTTCGACCGCACGCTGCAAATATTCAATGCGCCGTGTGCGCGACTCCACCAGCGTCACTTCAAAATCCGTGAGCAACGCAATAATCAACCCCGGGAAGCCCGCGCCTGACCCAAGGTCCAACCATCTTGTTTCAGGTCGACTCTGATCCATGAAGGTGAGCAACTGCGCACTGTCGACGATATGGCGGGACCAAATATCTTCTATAGTCGATGCCGCAATAAGGTTCTGGCTGGCCGACTCGCGTTTCAGGAACGCCACGAACGCCTCGAGCGATTCCATTGTTTCACGTGAAACACCCAAGGACGTCGTTAGCCAGTGTTTCGCTTCGGCTTCGGTCATCCGACCTCCGTCACGGGGCTACGGGCTCTTTTGGCATGGACGAGGATAGCAGCCAAAGCCGCTGGGGTAATGCCACGAAGGCGTGACGCAGCAGCCAAATTTTCGGGCTTGGCACTCTGCAATTTCTCTACCATCTCATTGGAGAGTCCAGCAATCGCAGCATAGTCGACATGGCTGGCCAGCGTTATTTTCTCATTTGCGGCGATGTCTTGAATCTCGGCCTCCTGCCGCGCGAGATATGGTGCGTAGCGACCGTCCTGCTCAATCTCCAACAAAAGCTCACGCGGCCATTCGTGCCCATCTGCGTCCAACAAGTCCATGATCGATACATGCGGAAAACGCAGCCATTCGAGCTTCGACATTTTTCCTGCATCGGGTTTGACCGGCACACCCTGCTTCATCAGCACATCGGCACTTATCGGCGATGACATCATATCGAGCGCCGTCGCCTTCATCCGCGCTCTATGGTTGAATGCATCCATGCGGTCCGTGCCAACGGCACCCGCTTCAATCGCCATTGGCGTGAGCCGCGTATGGGCATTGTCGGACCGAAGCCTTAAACGATACTCAGCGCGTGCCGTGAGCATCCGGTACGGCTCTGTAACGCCCTGCAGCGTGAGATCATCAATCATCACCGCAATATAGCTGTTAGTGCGGTCCATGGTCGGCATCGGCCGGTCCAGAACTTTGCACGCCGCGCCCAGCCCGGCCACCAATCCCTGTGCCGCAGCCTCTTCATATCCGGTTGTGCCATTGATCTGACCCGCGCAATATAGTCCCTCAAACCCGCGGACAGCGAGGGTGGAATCGAGACAACGTGGGTCGATATAATCATACTCAACGGCGTAACCCGGGACGATGATTTCGCATTGCTCCAGTCCAGCCATGGACTTAACCATAGCGTCCTGAATGTCCGTGGGCAGCGACGTCGATATGCCATTGGGGTAAACCAAATGGCTGTCTAAACCTTCGGGTTCCAAGAATATTTGGTGGCCATCACGATCACCGAAGCGGAATATTTTGTCTTCAATTGACGGACAATATCGTGGGCCCCTGCCCTCAATATCACCGGCAAATAACGGCGAACGGTCCAAACCACTGCGGATGATGTCATGTGTCACCGCGTTGGTGCGTGTCATTGCGCAGAATATCTGGGGTACCGTGCGCCGCTGATTTGAAAAGGACATCGTCCAATCATCATCATCGGATGGCTGTTCTTCCAACATTGCCCAGTTGATGGTCCGGCCGTCAATGCGTGGCGGGGTGCCCGTCTTTAGACGCGCTATCGGAAGGGCGGCATAGCGCAGCTGCTTGGACAGCAGCATTGCGGACGCCTCGCCTACGCGCCCGCCCTCAAACCGCTCTTCGCCCCGAAACAGCTTTCCACCCAAAAAAGTGCCCGTCGCCAATATAACGGCTGAGGATGTGATGATAGAGCTATCACCAAGGACCAAGCCGCCGACTATGTTGGATGA
>DBOA01000118.1:0-445 GCA_002299195.1 Sphingomonadales bacterium UBA658 | reverse complement strand
ATTTGTCCGAGTTGGCGCTGGATCGATGCCTTAAACAAAGACCGGTCTGCCTGAACCCGGGGTCCCTGCACGGCCGCACCTTTTGACGCGTTGAGCATGCGGTAGTGGATCGCAGCGTCATCTGCCGCACGGGCGATAAGACCATCAAACGCATCGACCTCGCGCACCAGATGCCCTTTGCCAAGGCCGCCGATGGCTGGATTGCATGACATCGCGCCGATCATGCTTTTGTCGAAACTCACCAGCGCGACGCGAACACCCATACGCGCGGCGACGGCTGCGGCTTCAGTTCCCGCGTGCCCTCCGCCCACTACAATGATGTCGAAATCGGTTGTCATAGGTCGCGCATAGACGAACAAGTCGCATCGGTCAAAACTCTGCGCGCGATTGTTTCACGTGAAACAGGGCGTCATTTTCCGACGCAGAATTTACCAAATACATTATC
>DBOA01000010.1 GCA_002299195.1 Sphingomonadales bacterium UBA658 | reverse complement strand
GCGCCACACCACCACGCGGCCGGCCGCAGTAACAATTATGATGAACGTGAGAGCGCGTCTCGGCGGCAAAAGGCGCCCGCTTTTGCTGCTGCTCGCCATTGCGCTGGTGTTCCTGTCGTCTTTGCTGGTGTATGCCTTCACCCGGCCTGCACCCGATGGCCCGAAACCCATATTGGGGTTGATGACAACGCTGCCGCTGCAATGGAGCGAGGGCGGCGTTGAAGCGGATTTTGCCGAAGGTGCGCAGCCGCACCCTGCGTTCGCTCGGCTCAGCGAACGCTATGATGTGCAGCCGCTCGATGATGTGCGCGACCTTGCAGAGCGCCGCTTGCTGTTGTTGGCGCAGCCGCGGGCATTTAGCCCGGCCGAACTTGTCCAACTGGATAGTTGGGTGCGCAAGGGCGGGCGTATTTTGATCCTCGCCGATCCTGCACTGCAGTGGGGAAGCCTTTATCCATTGGGCGACAAGCGCAGGCCGTTGTTCACATCGATGCTATCCCCCTTATTTGCGCATTGGGGCCTTGAGCTTGTGTTGCCCCTTGCCGATGTGGAACCGATGGCAATTCGCAAGATTGGCAATCTGAGCATCCGCACGCAGACGCCTGGCGAGTGGCTAAAAATTAACCGCGGCGGTTCAGCGCGATGTGCGTTGGCGGAAGGCGGCCTTTTGGCGGATTGCAAGATTGGCAAAGGCCGCGCTTTGCTCGTTGCCGACGCCGATGTGCTCGATACGGCCTATTGGGAAGGGCGGGGTATGCGCGTGCTGACCGGCGGCGATGAATTCGGCAATTTGGCGTGGGTGGAATCCTTGCTGGCGCGATTGCACGAAAGCGATTCCATATCCGGGGATTTTGTGGGACATTCGGGGTAGAAATGGGCTTAGCACCGGAAATCTGTCGAAAATCCATGCTGCACACCCATATCTGCCCAAGGTTTCATGTTCATTTTGCACATTATTTTTATATGAGGAAAAAAATTATATAATTTTTTCAGTATATTAATATTTGCCACTCTAATTTTCCCATAAAATCCCTCTTTTCATCCATAAAATCCCTTGCTATGCAGAGTCATCCAAGGGGTGGATAACTGACAATATCGGTCGTTACGGCGTCCGCATGGCAAAGGGCTTTGCCATGATTGTCGTTCTGCGCCCTTTTTTACAGGGGTGTTTCGGACGGTGTCAGCGTTGGTGGTCTATGCAGGTTCGGGCGTGTCGGGTGTCGACGCCAAGGGCCGCACGACTATACCCGCCGAAATCCGCGACAGCGTATTGCAATCCAGCGGCAGCAACAGCGTATGCATCTCGCGCCACAGCAGCCTTCCTTGCCTCATCGGTTTTGGCGGCGCCGAACGCCTCAAACTGCGCGCAGACATCGAGGCGCAATGGCAGAGCGCCGTTCACCGCGGCACAGACTTTGATCGCGAACTAGCTGGCGTTTCGGCATCTTCCATCTTTGAAACCGCTTTTGAAGCCAGCGGCCGTTTCGTGCTGTCGCCGATGCTCAAGCATTTTGGTCGCATTGACGACCGTGCCTTTTTCTTCGGTGCAACCACGCACTTCATGCTTTGGAACCCTGACGTTTTCCTGAAGGAAGCGCCAGCCGCGTTCAACCCCGTCAAGGACGAGCTGAACTATTGGCTGTCCCAAGGCAAGCGCGACAAATGAGCGCGCCAGCCCCCCATATTCCAGTCTTACTGGATGAAGTGATTCACTCTCTAGCCATCACCCCTGGCGATGAGATCGTGGATGGTACCTTTGGTGCAGGTGGATACAGCCAAGCGATACTGGCTGGTGGTGCGCGCGTTTACGCGTTCGACCGCGATCCTGATGCACTATCAGAAGGTGCGGACCTTGCAGGCCGCAGTGAGGGCGCTTTGCGTCTTTACCCGGCCTGCTTTTCTATCATGGACGACGTGCTGATGGCGGACGACATAATGTCGGTCGATGGCGTTGTTCTCGACATCGGTGTGTCGTCAATGCAGCTCGACCGCGCGGAGCGTGGCTTTTCGTTTCAAAAAGACGGCCCGCTCGATATGCGCATGGCGCAGGACGGCATGTCCGCCGCTGACTTTGTCAACGAAGCCGACGAAGCCGATATTGCCGACATCATCTATCGTTACGGCGAAGAGCACCGCTCGCGGCGCATCGCGCGTTCGATTGTTGCGGCACGGCCCATCGAAACCACCACGCAACTCGCGGCCATCGTTCGTAAAGCCGTCGGTCACAAACCCGGCGCGCCAAAAGACCCCGCCACCCGTGCCTTTCAGGCGATCCGCATTCATGTGAACCGCGAGCTCGATGAATTGACCGACGGATTGGAAGCTGCCGAGCGCATGCTGAAACCAGGCGGTCGTCTTGCTGTTGTGACGTTCCACAGCCTTGAAGATCGCATCGTGAAGCAATTCCTGCGTCGCCGTAGTGGTGCGGAAAGCGCTGGTTCACGGCATGTGCCGATGGTCGGCAGCGCCGGACCGCAACCCACCTTTGAAAAGGCGGATAAAGCCATTCGCCCTTCAGAAGCCGAACTTACCCGTAATCCAAGGTCGCGTTCCGCCACCTTGCGATCCGCAACCCGCACACATGCACCTGCATGGGCAACAGGAGGACTGGCAGCATGAGTCTCGCCATGCAAAGACTTAGAAACCTGGGCTGGCTTGCGCTGGTGTTCATGGTTGCGATCCTGCTCTACCCGCTGTCGCTGAACGTCGCGGCGATGCACAGTGATCTTGTCGCGGTTGACCGTGAAATTATGGACACAAAGCGGGAAATCAGCTTCCTTCAGGCGGAAATCCGCACGCGCGCCAGCCTGCAGCAATTGGAAGAGTGGAACCAGCTTTTGTACGGTTATCAGCCCCCTGCGGCGGACCAATTTGTCAATGGCGAAGCTGCGCTTGCCAGCCTGACTGGTGATCTTCCTGAAACCAAGCCCGTCATGATGGCTGCTGCCACTGTCCCGGCGCCGCAAGTTGTTGCCGAGCCTGCGGTAGTGAAGGAAGCTGTTCCCGAAACGCGAAAGCAAGCAGCGCCAAAGGCCGCTGCCACGAAGGCTGTCGCCACTAAGGCCGCCGCCACGAAGCTTGCGGCCAACGACGTTAAAATCTTCGCCAACCCAGTAAAGCGTGCTGCGGCGAAAGTAGAGGCTCCGAAAGTAGAGCAGAGCCGCACCGAGCGTTTGGCGCGGATGGATGAAAAGCTTTTGTCGGACGACCTTTTGCGCGATATTTCGGCAAAAGCTGCTAACGAACGCCGCCGTTAATGACGCCGCAAACGGCCCGCACCACGACCCGGAAAAGCGGCGTCGGTACGCCTCCGTTTGCAGCGCACGGTTTTTGGCGGCTGCTGGTTTTACTCGCCGCTTTTGGCATGTTCGTCGTCTTGCTCATCGGGCGCTTGGCGACGCTCGCCTTATTTGAAAGCTCGCGGGCTTATGGCGCAACCAGCACGGAATATGTGCCCGAACGCGGCGATATCGTTGATCGCAACGGCGTTCCTTTGGCGCGCAGCATCTATGGCTATGCCATTTGGGTGAAGCC
>DBOA01000175.1 GCA_002299195.1 Sphingomonadales bacterium UBA658 | reverse complement strand
CAGTCGTTTTGATCGAACTGACCAACAAATGTCGGGCGGCCAAGCGATGCCTGAACCGATTCCCTGTTGTCTACACCGGGTTGAATCGCGTTCAGCAAGGTCTGGTCGCCAATATAGCCCTGATGCGAACGAAGGCGGGTACAGCCAGACGCCAATGTCATAGCGGCCAATAATGCTGCAAAACCTGCAATTTGCGTCGCGCGCATAAACTTCTCCGCTAATCCACTAAAGTTGGGCCTTTGCCATTGCATCCTTAAGGCGCAATATCAATATGCAATCCCAGATGAATGCCCGATAAGTAAGGATGAAAACGCGTCAAAATGACATTATTGAAAAGACTTTTCGGGAAAGGGGAACCCGACCTTAAGCTTAAGCTGATCCCATTGTACAATCAGATCGTGGCGAAAGCGCGTGAGCCGCATTGGTATATCGAAGGTGAGGTTCCGGACAGCATTGACGGTCGCTTCGATATGGTTGCCTCTATATTGTCGCTGGTGCTGCTGCGCCTTGAGGACAGCGGCGATTATGCACTCGACATGGCGCGCCTTACCGAAGTGTTTGTCGACGATATGGATGGGCAGCTGCGTGAGGTTGGCATCGGCGATATGATTGTTGGCAAACATATCGGCCAAATTATGAGCGCGGTCGGCGGCCGCCTCGGCGCGCTGCGCTCGGCTTTGTCCGATACGGCGGAGCTTGATGAAGCCATTGTGCGCAACATTTACCGGGGCGTAGCCCCCGAAGCTGGCGCGCTTGCACATACCCGCCAAGCTTTGTTGGATGTCGAACGTGCATTGGGGGCGCAATTGCCCGATATGATCGTTGAAGGTGACGCAAAGTGGTGACCGCCAACGAGTTTAGCCATGTTGTCAAAATCTCCGAAGTGGGAAACCACAGCCGCAACCTTCGGCTTTCGGCGGATGAGGCAGCGCGCCACGCCCTCATGGCGCGGTTTGATCTGGCGGCGTTAGACAATCTTGAAGCTGAAATTTCGTTGAATCATGAAGCGGACGCCGTGATTGCAACCGGACGCTTTACGGCCAGTCTCGCGCAATTTTGCATCGCAACGCATGATCCCGTTCCTGCAAAATTGGATGAAGCCATCCATATCCAATTTATTGCCGAACCCACATCCAATGGCGAAGTGGAACTCGAGCTCGCACCCGAAGATTGTGACACGATGTTCCACGATGGCCAGACCATTGATTTGGGTGAGGCGGTTGCGCAGTCTATGGGTCTCGCGCTCAATCCCTATCCGCGCAGCCCTGAGGCAGAGAAAATCTTGAAGGCTGCGGGTGTCAAAAGCGAAGAGGACGTCGCTCCAGTGGGTGCGCTCGCTGGGCTGAAGGACTTGTTGGCGAAAAAATGATGGGGCAGCGCCATGTTTGATGTGGCGCTTCGCCGACTGGTCGACCCGGCGCTGTTCCGCATCGCGCGCGTGCTGGCAGGTGCGCGGATTTCGGCAAATGCGCTGACGATAACAGGTGCTGCCATCGGGCTGGGCGCCGCGTTTTTCATCACGCAGGCGCATTATTCGGCTGCATTATTGTGCATCGTGCTGAACCGCCTTTTTGACGGCCTTGATGGCGCGATTGCCCGAATCAACGGGCCGACGGACTTTGGGGGATATTTGGATTCGCTGTGTGATTTTCTATTCTACGTTTCCGTCCCCTTCGCGTTCGGGATAATAAGCGCAGACAATCACATGCCTGCGCTCGCGCTGGTTGCGAGCTTCACCCTGACAGCAGTCAGCTTTCTTGGATATGCGGCAATCGCCGCGCGGCGCAATGATGATGACGGTGCCCACGGCCCCAAAGCATTTATCTATTCCACCGGGTTGATGGAGGGCGGGGAAACCATCGCGTTCTTTTTGCTGTTCTGCCTGTTCCCGGCATTTTTCCCGACATTGGCGCTGATATTTGCCGCGTTGTGTGCCTTGACCGTTGCCCAGCGCGTTGCGTTCGCGGCAAAAAGCTTCAGCTAACCACGCTGCCAGCGGAACCAACGCTCGGCCCATTTCAGCAATGCTTCGGGCTTGCGCGCCAACCCGAACTGACCCGCAGCATATTTGTTCGCCTCAGCCCATGTTGGGTAGGGGTGAATGGTCTGCAGGATTTTGCGCAGCCCCATTTTATGCTTCATCGCGAAGGTGACTTCGGCGAGAATTTCGCCCGCATTCTGGCCAATGATCGTTGCACCCAAAATGCGGTCACTGCCGTTGGCGGTCAGAATTTTGACAAAGCCATGCGCTTCGCTTTCGGCAATTGCGCGGTCGAGATCATCAAGATCGTACCGTGTGATATCGAACGACAGGCCTTGCGTGCGCGCCTCCGCCTCGGTCAGGCCGACCGTCGCAAGCTCGGGTTCCGTGTAAGTGACACGCGGCAGAACACGGTAATCAGTGCGGTATTTTTTGAACGGCCGCGCCAGTGCATTCACGCTCGCATACCATGCCTCATGACTGCCACCGTGCGTCAGCTGCTGGCGTCCGGCAACGTCGCCCGCACAATATATGTGCGGCATGTTCGTGCGGAGAAAATCATCATTCGCAAGCTGGCCACCCACAACCAACCCCAATTCTTCGAGGCCAAAGCCCGACACCCGCGGCTTGCGACCGACGGCGATGATGATGTCATCATAGGCTATCGATTTTTCACCCTGGGGTCCTTTAACGACCAGAGTTTTTCTAGGCTCGAACCGCAGTGCACGGTGGGCCGTGTGAACGCTCACGCCCTCCGCCTGCAATCGCGCGGTCACCAATGCCGCGGCATCGGCATCCTCTTTCAGCAGCAACCGATCCGCCATTTCGACGATCGTCACTTTTGACCCCAAACGCTGAAATGCCTGTGCGAGTTCGCAGCCAATGGGACCGCCGCCCAAAATCACCAGACGGTCGGGCGCATTTGGCCGGTCTGCCATGGCATCCCACAAAGTCTCGCTGGTCAGATAGCCGCTATCCTCGACGCCCGGCAATGGCGGGATGAACGGCGCTGCGCCCGTGGCGATGATGAAGGATTTGGCGGTTAATTGGCGTGCGCCATTAATTTCGATGGTCCACGGATCAACGAAGCGCGCATAGCCCTTTACGCAATCGACACCGAGACCCGTGAAGCGTTCAACGCTATCATGTGGTTCAATCGCGGTAATGACATCGCGGACGCGGCGCATGACCGCAGGGAAGTCAATGACGGGGGCGCCGCTCTTAATGCCAAAGCGGGCCGAGTCCG
>DBOA01000188.1 GCA_002299195.1 Sphingomonadales bacterium UBA658 | reverse complement strand
GTCATCATCATTGGAAAGGCGCGGCCATATACAGACGCGGCTTCGATCACAGCCTTGTAACCCGACAGGTTCGACTGCGACGACAATATGTCCATCGACTGCGCGCGTGTAATGCGCGGCATGAATTCCATGGCAAGCGCATCCACCCCAGCCTTAGCATAGGCATCAACGCGGGACCGCTGACCAAATGGATCAAGTCCCGCAACCAGCCAGGCACCCGCCTTCATGCCGACCAAGGCCTTGGGGTCAGGCCCCTGCACGCCAAGGATGATGTCGGCGTCCTTCAGAACCGAAGACAGGCTTCCGACCGAAGCGCCCGCGCTTTCATAGTCGCTGTTACCGATAGAGGCCGTGGCCCCGGCGTCATTCTCGACGGAGACCGATGCCCCCAATGCGATGAATTTTTTCACCGTTTCAGGCGATGCGGAAACCCGCGTTTCGCCCGGAACGGTCTCTTTCAGTACAGCGATCTTTACCACTTAAGCCGCGCGGCTAGCGATGATCAGGACCACCAAAGCGGTGACAACAACGGCGGCGACAGTGCCCCATTTGAACAATGCGATGAAACCGGCATAGGTTTCTTTTGCAGGTCCCAAGTCGTGATCTTGTGCCAAAACAGCCTCCATATAAACTTTTATTGCGTTGCAGCCTTAACTTGTGATTTTCCAATGCTCAAGCGGCATGGACAAAGAAAATACATCGACTGCTTAATCGGGTCTTTACCCATTTGTCTTATCACGGCCTTCAATGAACATTGGCGGACAGTGAATGCAGGAACGAGAAACCAGATTGTTGATGCTTGTCAACGATGAACCTGCCCAGTGCAGGCTCGTGTCGGCTATCGCATCACGCGCCGGATGGAGGACGGTGTTTGCGCGTGATGCAGCAACCGCGATCGCGATGCTTGGCACGCAAGATGGCATGATGCTCGACGCCATCATCCTGGATCAATGGGTCCCGGGGGCAGATGCTGCTTCGCTGATTTCCGAACTTAAGTTACGTCGTCCTGCACTTCCGATCCTTTTGATAACCTCCATCGGATCAAATGAAGCTGCCATCGATGCCATGCGCGCCGGTGCGTCTGACTATATCATCAAGCCCGTCGCCCCCGAACGCCTGATTGCGGCGCTCAGCATGGCTGTGGACAAAAGCAAAGAATTGGGCGAGCTTCACCCGCTGACCGAGAAAATTACGCAGCCATTGGCGTTCGAAGAAATCATCGGTTCCGCGCCAGCATTTCGCACAGCGCTGGCCATTGCCGCAAAAGCCGCACGCAGCCGTGCGCCAATCTTTATCGAAGGTGAGCATGGGGTGGGCAAAGAGGTCGTTGCCGACGCCATTCAAGCCGCAAGCCCGCGCGCGAAGCTTCCCTATCTCAAAGTCAATTGCGGCGCGATTGCATCCAATCTGCTCGATTCCGTATTGTTCGGGCATGAAAAAGACGCGTTCGCTGGGGCCTTTGACCGCCGGATCGGTATATTTCAGCAAGCTGAAGGCGGGACGGTGTTTCTGGATGAGGTCGATTTGCTGCCCCCCCAAACGCAGATCAGGTTGGTGCGCCTACTCACCCAAGGTGAAATTTCCCCTCTGGGTGCCGCACATAGCTATCGCATTGATGTCCGCATTTTGTCGGCCAGCAACGCGTCATTGGCGAACAAATTGGCGGACGGTCAATTTCGCGAAGACCTATATTATCGATTGAATGTGGTGCAGCTGACCATTCCCCCCCTGCGCGAGCGGACATCGGACATACCCGCACTCGCCCGTCATTTTCTCGGTCGCATGGCCAGCGAGCCCGGACTGCGCAGCCTTGGCATCACCGATGAGGCACTGACCATGTTGCGCGGATATGACTGGCCGGGCAACGTCCGGCAGCTGCAAAGCGCGCTGTTTCGCGCCGCGGTCCTATGCGAACGTGACGCGCTTACGCCCGAAGAATTTCCCCAGATATCGGCTGCTGTTGGCGTGCCGGGCCATGGTGGATCGGGCGGTGCTGGCACCAATGACGGCATCGGCGTGACGCTGTACGAAAACGACGGGAATATGCGTCCGCTCGAGGAAATCGAAGCGGACGTTATCCGGCTGGCGATAGGGCATTATCGCGGCAGAATGACGAAGTCGCCCGCCGCCTCGGCATTGGACGTTCTACCCTGTACCGTAAGCTCGTCGACCTTGGGATCAGCGACGCGGCTTAAGCGTTTTTGCCGAGCAACGCCTGCGTAACCCAAAATCCAGCAAGCGACGCCGAACCCGTCAAAAACGTGCCCCAGATGATATCGAGTATCGTGACTTTGGTGCTCCACACTTTCAACGTGGAAAAGTTGGTCAGATCATAGGTCATATAGCAAAAGAACCCGAGCATCGCGCCCCACAGCAAAGCCGTCTGCCATTTGCCCGAATGCAGCGCAGGTCCCACGGCAAAGATCATCATGCCCAATATATATAATATATAGAATATGATGGCCGGCCCCATGCGGAACCCGCCCTTCATCAGCAGCTCACCAATTTCTGGCTGGTAAAGCCGCGCATACATGTTGCGCAACCAAATGCTGTCGATCATCGCGAACGCAAGCCCGGTGGCGACGTAACCAACTATATATTTCAAGAGCATATCGTTTTCTCCATCAAGCTATTCTTTTTGTATGACAGCAACCCCGTCAACAAGACAGTCAAATAGCGGTAGCTTAGGCACTCGCGGTCAACGCCGCATCGCGCATCCCGCGCCATACCTGCACGGCTTGCACCGTTTC
>DBOA01000224.1 GCA_002299195.1 Sphingomonadales bacterium UBA658 | reverse complement strand
GGAATGGCCGTGCCCACTGTCGGAATGGACGATGGTTGCGCAATTTTGCCATCGTCACGTTCGAATTTGCCGGTTTCAAGCAGCTGCTTGATTTCATCACCGGACAGCGTTTCGAACTCCAGCAATGCGTTTGCCAAAAGATGGAGCTGCTTGTCGTGCTTTTTCAAAAGGTCGGTCGCGCGCTTATGGCCACCTTCAACCAGCTTGCGAATTTCAGCGTCGATCTTGCGTGCAGTCTCGTCCGACATCGCCGACCGCTGCGACATGCCATAGCCAAGATAACCTTCCTGCCGCTCTTCATATTGCAGCGGGCCCATTTCGTCGGACATGCCCCATTGGGTTACCATGTCCCGCGCAAGGCTCGTCGCATATTGAATATCGCTTGAGGCACCGGAGCTGACTTTGTCGTAGCCGAAGATCAGTTCTTCCGCCACGCGGCCACCCATTGATACCGACAGGTTGGCGTGCATCTTGTCGCGATGATAGCTGTAATTATCACGCTCGGGCAGGCGCATGACCATACCCAGCGCGCGACCGCGCGGAATGATGGTGGCCTTATGGATTGGGTCCGACGCCGCTTCGTGGATCGATACAAGCGCGTGTCCGGCTTCATGATAGGCGGTCATTTTCTTTTCGTCTTCGGTCATGACCATGGACTTACGCTCGGTGCCCATCATCACCTTGTCTTTCGCGTCCTCAAATTCGCGCATAGCTACCAAGCGCTTGCCACGGCGCGCAGCCAACAGGGCAGCTTCGTTGACGAGGTTTGCAAGGTCCGCGCCGGAGAAACCAGGCGTACCGCGTGCAATGACACGGCCATCGACATCAGGTGCTAAGGGCACTTTCTTCATATGGACGTCGAGGATCTTTACGCGGCCATCAATGTCAGGGCGCGGCACGACGACTTGCCTGTCGAAACGACCTGGACGCAGCAGGGCAGGGTCAAGCACGTCGGGGCGGTTTGTTGCGGCAACGATGATGATGCCTTCATTCGCTTCAAAGCCATCCATTTCAACCAGAAGCTGGTTGAGCGTCTGTTCGCGCTCGTCATTTTGGTTGCCAAGGCCAGCACCGCGACTGCGGCCCACGGCATCGATTTCGTCGATGAAGACGATGCACGGCGCGTTTTTCTTTGCCTGTTCAAACATGTCGCGCACACGGCTCGCGCCGACGCCGACGAACATTTCAACGAAGTCAGAACCTGAGATCGAGAAAAATGGAACGCCTGCTTCACCCGCAATGGCGCGGGCGAGCAACGTCTTACCGGTACCCGGTGAACCCACGAGCAATGCGCCCTTGGGAATCTTACCACCCAGACGGCTGAACTTGTGCGGGTCTTTCAAAAATTCGACGATTTCCTGAAGCTCTTCACGCGCTTCATCAATGCCGGCAACATCTTCAAAAGTGACCTTGCCATGCTTTTCGGTCAGCAGCTTTGCCTTGGACTTACCAAAGCCCATTGCGCCGCCAGCGCCGCCGCCCTTTTGCATTTGGCGCAAAACGAAAAAGGCGATGCCCAATATTAGCAGGAAGGGAAGTGCTTGATATACGAGGATTAACAGCAGGCTCGGTTGCTCTTCGGCCTTAGCTTCAACCACCACGCCTTTTTCAATCAGCAAGGAAGGCAGGCTGGAGTCGTTGGGAAGCGGAACCGTGACGAACGTTTCGTCATTCTGCATTTTGCCGCTGATACGATCCGGCGCGACGGCCACAGATTTGACTTCGCCTGCCTCAACCTTGTCGCGGAATGACGAATAAGTGATACCGTTGGCCGGCGTGGATGAGCCGTTGAAAATGGAGGCGACGACCAGAAGTGCCACAATGATGGCTGACCAGATGGCCATATTCCGCAGCATCGGGTTGCTTTTCGGTTCCTGTTCGTCGTTCATCATCACTGCCTTGATTTCAGCCCCGCGCCAAATACGCGGAGATACTGGTGCAATGTAGGCGCGATTATGTGAATGACAATATAGGGATTGGCAAAATTCCAGCAGTTGTAAACTTAGTTTCGCCGCGGCGGTGCCATGGTAAATCGCCAATTGTCGCCGCCTTCGCATTTGACAGCACCCATGGTGGCGGTGCGCCCGTCCGAAAGTTCGGAAAGCAGGCGGTCAATGGCATCGCCGCGCGGGGCAATTTCGGGCTCCAGCATTTGCAGGCAAAGGATCAACAGGCGGCGTTGTATCTCGCGCGGGACATCGCGCGCATCGCAGATGATGGCGTCCGCATCGCGCTGCACCCTTTCTTGCGTGAGTGTTTCGGTCATCCAATTCAGCGCTTCTGAGGCATCTGCCATTGCGCTGGCGGTGCGTCCGGCACGGTCGGCGCGAAAGGGGTGCTGCGTGTTCGCCAGCCAATTGCGCATCGCGACCCGTTCAAAGTCGGTATTTGCGTTACTGGGGTCCTCCACCGGATTGAGCCCAGCGGTCGCGCAAATGGAAATCAATTCATCTTTCGTGAACCCCAATAAGGGCCGCAATATCTTCCCATTTGTCGACCGGATAGCCGATAGGCCGTCAACGCCGCTGCCGCGGGCAAGCCGCATCAAAACGGTTTCAAGCTGATCATCGGCATGGTGGGCGGTGGCGATATACGCACAATCATGCTGCTCTGCTGCCTGCGCCAATAACGCGTATCTTGCATGTCGCGCGGATGATTGAATATTTCCGCTGATTTTTTCGGCAGGCGATAAAATAACATGCGGCACATGCATGTCTTTGCACATGCGCTGCACATATTGTGCTTCGTCGGCAGATTCTGGCCTTAACCCATGATCGACGGTCGCCGCGACAACGCGATCGGGCATGGCTTTGTGCAACAATATCAGCAGTGCCAGGCTGTCGGGCCCGCCGGATACCGCGCACAATATGCGCGCACCCGCCGGGACATGCAGCGCATTTACCGCGCCGTTAAAGCGGTCGAGAAGCGCAGCGTCGACGGTTACTTGCACTTCGCGCGTGTTTTACCGGCAGTGACCCGATCCGCCAAACGACCGCTGGCAACGTCGGGATAGGCTCTTGTAAGCTCACCATATGCTTCGCATGCCTCAGCCGTTTTGCCGAGGTCAGTTAAAGCTGACCCTAAGAAAAACAGACTGTCGGGTGCACGTTCGCCACGCGGGTCTGCTTTGTAGTTATCGTAGAAAACTTTAACGGCGGTGTTTGGCTTTTTGTCGTCGAGCCACGCCCGTCCGAGCAAGTTGCGCAGGAAGCTTGCACGTCTGTGCTTTGGATATGTTTTAAGCGTTTCTTCCAGCGTGGCTTGCGCTTCTGGGTAGAATTTCGCTTCCCACAATCTGAAGCCATAAGTGTAGCCATCATCAAAAGCGTCGCCAGTGGCTGGCCGTTCAATGGCCGCAACCGCGGCAACGCGCGCTGCGCTCGGTTTAGCCGTCGTAGCCACCGGCTTGGCGGCTGCTACAACGGGTTTTGGCTTGACGGCCACTGCTGCGGGCACAGATGCTGCGGCAGGTAAGACGCTTGGAGCGGTTGTGGCCTGAGCGGTTGCCGGCAATGCGGTTTCCTGCGGTGCACTCGCCAGCTGCGCGCTCGCCAGCTGCGCTTCCAAGATTTTCAAACGCGCTTCGACGCCACGCATATTGTTGCCTTGCTGCTCGACCTGACCCGTCAAAGTCGCCAGCTGTGCTTCCAACGCATCGACACGCACCAACAGGTCAGAGGTCGCTGAGGTCGTGGAGGGGGTCTCGGGCTTTGTCGCGGTGGGTGACTGGATGTCAGGTTCGATAAATTTGCCGGCACCTGCGGGAAAGACCTGACGCTGGA
>DBOA01000054.1:14514-15710 GCA_002299195.1 Sphingomonadales bacterium UBA658 | reverse complement strand
CGCATACCGGCAAGCTGCTTCATCTGCGCTGGCGAACCACGCGCACCGGAGTGGCTCATCATGTATACCGAGTTGACTGGCAATTCACGGCCATGCTCGTCGGTTGGCGACGCCTTCAACTTGTCCATCATGGCGTTGGCGACCTTGTCACCACATGTGGACCAGGCGTCGATCACCTTGTTGTACTTTTCCTGCTGCGTAATCAGACCGTCCTGATACTGCTGCTCAAAGTCGGCAACAATCGCCTTGGTTTCAGCAACCATTTCCGTCTTTTCTTCCGGAATGATCATGTCGTCCTTACCGAACGAAATACCGGCCTTGAACGCATATTTGAAACCGAGCGACATGATGGCGTCGGCGAACAATACCGTGTCTTTCTGACCCGTGTGACGGTAAACCTGATCGATAACGTCGCCGATTTCCTTCTTGGTGAGAAGGCGGTTGACGGTTTCGAACGGCACGCGGTGGCTCTTTGGCAGCGTTTCTGCGAGCAACATACGGCCAGGTGTGGTGTCAAAGCGAACCATGCGCTCAACGCCATCTTCACCGGTCTGTGGGACGCGGGCGATGATCTTGGAGTGGAGCGTTACGGCGCCAACTTCAATCGCCTGATGCACTTCAGCCATGTCGGACAGCATCATGCCTTCGCCGGGCTCGCCGCGGCGATCCATCGAAAGATAATATAGACCCAAGACCATATCCTGCGAAGGAACGATGATTGGCTTACCGTTTGCAGGCGACAGGATGTTGTTGGTGGACATCATCAAAACGCGTGCTTCCAACTGCGCCTCAAGGCTCAATGGAACGTGAACAGCCATCTGGTCACCGTCAAAGTCGGCGTTAAAGGCCGAGCAGACGAGCGGGTGAAGCTGGATCGCCTTACCTTCAATCAGGACAGGCTCGAACGCCTGAATGCCCAAGCGGTGAAGCGTTGGTGCGCGGTTCAGCAACACAGGATGTTCACGGATAACCTCATCGAGGATGTCCCAAACTTCCTTGCGCTCCTTTTCGACCCACTTCTTGGCTTGCTTCAGGGTCATCGAAAGACCCTTCGCATCCAGACGCGAGTAGATGAACGGCTTGAACAGTTCGAGCGCCATCTTCTTTGGCAGGCCGCACTGATGCAATTTCAATTCAGGACCGGTCACGATAACCGAACGATCCGAATAATCGACGCGCTTACCCAAAAGGTTCTG
>DBOA01000054.1:12717-14208 GCA_002299195.1 Sphingomonadales bacterium UBA658 | reverse complement strand
ACGCGCTTACCCAAAAGGTTCTGACGGAAACGGCCCTGCTTGCCCTTGAGCATGTCGGAAAGCGACTTCAACGGACGCTTGTTGGCACCGGTGATCGTACGGCCGCGACGGCCATTGTCGAACAATGCGTCAACAGCTTCCTGCAGCATGCGCTTTTCGTTGCGGACGATGATGTCTGGCGCGCGCAGTTCAATCAGGCGCTTCAAACGGTTGTTACGGTTGATAACGCGGCGATAGAGATCGTTCAGATCGGACGTTGCAAAACGACCGCCATCCAGCGGCACCAATGGGCGCAATTCTGGTGGAATGACGGGAATGACGTCCAAAATCATCCACTCGGGCTTGTTGCCTGAATCGATGAAGCTTTCGACGACCTTCAAACGCTTGATGATCTTCTTGGGCTTAAGTTCCGACTTGGTAACAGCAAGCTCATCGAGCAAGTCAGTACGCTCTTGCTCAAGGTCAAGGTCCATCAACATGGTCTTGACGGCTTCTGCACCAATGCTGGCGGTAAAAGCATCTTCGCCATATTCGTCCTGCGCGTCGAGCAATTCGTCTTCGCTCAGCAACTGGAACTTCTCAAGCGCGGTCAGGCCAGGCTCGGTTACGATGTAGTTTTCGAAATACAGCACGCGCTCAAGCTGCTTCAACTGCATATCAAGCAACAAACCGATGCGCGAAGGCAGCGACTTCAGGAACCAGATATGCGCAACAGGCGCAGCGAGCTCGATGTGGCCCATGCGCTCACGGCGGACCTTGGTGACGGTGACTTCAACGCCGCACTTTTCACAGACGACGCCCTTATACTTCATGCGCTTATACTTACCGCAAAGGCACTCATAGTCCTTCACGGGTCCGAAGATACGTGCGCAGAAAAGGCCGTCACGCTCTGGCTTGAACGTACGATAGTTGATGGTTTCGGGCTTTTTGATTTCCCCAAAAGACCAGCTGCGGATTTTTTCCGGCGATGCGATCCCGATCTGGATCTGGTCAAATGTTTCGACCTTGGCGATGGGATTGTTGAATTTGCTCAGTTCGTTCATAATCTTTTCCTCATTGGGCTTTTGCCCATGAAAACCTAAGGGCAGGGGCAGGGGGCGGACCTAAGTCCGCCCGGCTCTGCTTATTCCGCTGCCTCGGCAAAGCCCTCGTCACCTTCGATCAAGTCGTGTGCTTTCAGGTCAACATTCAGACCCAATGAGCGCATTTCCTTAACCAGAACGTTGAAGCTTTCGGGGATACCGGCTTCAAAGCTGTCGTCACCCTTGACGATCGCTTCGTAAACCTTGGTACGCCCGATAACGTCATCGGATTTGACCGTGAGCATTTCCTGCAAGGTATAGGCCGCGCCATATGCCTGAAGTGCCCAGCATTCCATTTCCCCGAAACGCTGACCACCGAATTGCGCCTTACCACCCAGTGGCTGCTGCGTAACAAGGCTGTACGGTCCGATTGAACGGGCATGGATCTTGTCATCAACAAGGTGATGCA
>DBOA01000054.1:0-12500 GCA_002299195.1 Sphingomonadales bacterium UBA658 | reverse complement strand
CCGAAACGCTGACCACCGAATTGCGCCTTACCACCCAGTGGCTGCTGCGTAACAAGGCTGTACGGTCCGATTGAACGGGCGTGGATCTTATCATCAACAAGGTGATGCAATTTCAGCATGTAGATGATGCCTACGGTTACCTTACGGTCGAACTTGTCACCGGTACGGCCGTCGAACAGGTCGGATTGACCCGAACCGTCAAGTCCAGCGAGCTGGAGCATGGAGGTAACATCCGCTTCACGTGCACCATCGAACACAGGTGTGCCCATTGGAACGCCGGTGACGACATTGCTTGCAAGTTCAATGATGTCCGCGTCGCTGCGGCCCTTGATCTCGTCGGCATAATCTTCGCCATAGGCTTTCGCCAAACGTTCGCGCACGATCGCTGGCGGAGCTGCGGCTTCGGGGTTCGGGTTATTGTGTCGCCACTCTTCCAAAGCCTCACCAATTTGCATGCCCAAGCCGCGTGCGGCCCAACCAAGGTGGGTTTCGAAAATCTGCCCGACGTTCATACGCGATGGAACGCCCAGCGGGTTGAGAACGATGTCGACAGGTGTACCATCGGCCAAGAACGGCATGTCTTCTTGCGGAAGGATCCGCGAGATAACACCCTTGTTTCCGTGACGTCCGGCCATCTTGTCGCCTGGCTGCAGCTTACGCTTAACCGCGACGAACACCTTGACCATCTTGAGCACGCCAGGTGCGAGTTCATCACCGCGCTCCAGCTTCTCACGACGATCTTCGAACTTCTCAACGATCAGCTTGACGGCATCGTCATACTGAACCTTGACCGCTTCAAGGTCGCCCTGAATCTTGTCATCGGCAACCGCGATTTTCCACCATTCGTGACGCTCAACTTCGCTGAGATTATCCTCAGTAATCTTGTCGCCCTTCTTGATACCCTTTGGCGCTGCGGCTGCAGTTTGACCAATGAGCATGTCTTTCAGGCGGTTGTAGGTCGCACGGTTCAAAATCGAACGTTCGTCCTCGCGATCCTTCGCAAGACGTTCGATTTCCTCGCGTTCGATGGCCATCGCACGCTCGTCCTTGTCGATGCCGTGGCGGTTAAACACGCGCACTTCAACAACAGTACCAGCAACACCAGGTGACAGACGCAACGATGTGTCGCGCACGTCGCTTGCCTTTTCACCAAAGATGGCGCGCAGCAGCTTTTCTTCCGGCGTCATGGGGCTTTCGCCCTTTGGCGTGATCTTGCCGACCAGAATGTCACCGGGGTGCACTTCTGCGCCGATGTACACGATGCCAGCTTCGTCGAGGCTGCGAAGTGCTTCTTCACCTACGTTTGGAATATCGCGGGTGATATCTTCAGGACCAAGCTTTGTATCGCGGGCCATAACTTCGAATTCTTCGATGTGGACCGACGTGAAGACATCGTCTTTCACGATGCGTTCGGAGATCAATATCGAGTCTTCGTAGTTGTAACCGTTCCAAGGCATAAACGCGACGAGGCTGTTTTTGCCCAGTGCGAGTTCGCCCAGCTCGGTCGAAGGACCGTCGGCGATGATGTCGCCAGCTTCGATGACGTCACCAACCTTCACCAATGGCTTTTGGTTGATGCAGGTGTTCTGGTTCGAACGCTGGAACTTTTGCAGCGTGTAGATGTCGACGCCCGATTTGCCGGGTTCAACGTCGCCAGTCACGCGGACAACGATACGGGTCGCATCGACTTGGTCGACGATACCGGTACGGCGTGCAGCAATGGCAGCGCCGGAATCGCGGGCAACTGTTTCTTCCATGCCGGTGCCGACAAACGGTGCTTCTGCGCGGAGCAAAGGCACGGCCTGACGTTGCATGTTCGAACCCATCAATGCGCGGTTGGCGTCATCGTTTTCCAGGAACGGGATGAGCGACGCCGCAACCGAAACCAGCTGCTTGGGCGAAACGTCCATCAACGTGATCTGGTCGCGCGGTGCCATCAGGAATTCGCCAGCTTCACGTGACGAAATCAGGTCCTCGGCAAAGCTGCCATCGGCGTTCAGTTCGGCGTTCGCCTGCGCGATGGTGTTCTTCTGCTCTTCCATGGCGGAGAGATAGACCACGTCGTCGGTGACTTTGTTGTCGATGACCTTGCGGTAAGGCGTTTCGATAAAGCCATATTTGTTCACGCGGCTGAATGATGCCAGCGAGTTGATCAGACCGATGTTCGGGCCTTCTGGCGTTTCAATCGGGCAGATACGGCCATAATGCGTTGGGTGAACGTCGCGGACTTCAAAGCCAGCGCGCTCACGCGTCAGACCACCTGGTCCAAGGGCCGAAACGCGGCGCTTGTGGGTGACTTCCGAAAGCGGGTTGGTCTGATCCATAAACTGCGACAGCTGCGAGCTGCCGAAGAATTCGCGCACCGCAGCAACCGCTGGCTTTGCGTTGATCAGATCGTTTGGCATCACGGTGGATACGTCAACCGAGCTCATGCGTTCTTTCACGGCGCGCTCCATACGGAGCAGACCGACGCGATACTGGTTTTCCAGCAATTCGCCGACCGAACGGACACGACGGTTGCCGAGGTTATCGATATCGTCGATTTCGCCCTTGCCGTCTTTCAGGTTCACCAGTTCCTTGACCACGGCGAGGATATCCTCCGTCCGCAAGGTGGTGAGCGTGTCTTCAACGTCAAGCTGCAGACGCATGTTCAACTTCACGCGGCCAACGGCGCTGAGGTCGTAGCGGTCTGGATCGAAGAACAGACCAGCGAACAATGCTTCTGCGGTTTCGCGCGTTGGCGGTTCGCCAGGACGCATGACGCGGTAGATCGCATCAAGGCCCATGTCGCGGTTCTCGGCCTTGTCAGCCTTCAGCGTGTTGCGCATCCAAGCGCCGGTGATGACATGGTCGATGTCGAGCAGCTCAAGGCTGTCGATGCCGGCTTTGTCGAGTGCTTCCAAGTTTTCAGCGGTGATTTCGTCACCAGCTTCAACATAAATCCGGCCCGTCTTTTCGTCGATCAGGTCGAATGCCGAATAACGTCCAAAGATTTCTTCGGTCGGGATCAGCAGATGCGTCAGGCCATCCTTGACCGCTTTGTTCGCGGCGCGAGGGGTAACCTTGGTGCCCGCAGGGAACACGACTTCGCCGGTCTTTGCATCCACGATGTCGAACATCGGTTTCGACGCACGCCATTGTTCCGCGTTGAATGGAATTTTCCAGCCACCGGTGCCACGTTCAAATGTCACGCGGTCGTAGAAGTGGCTCAAGATTTCTTCGTCGTTCAGACCCAGCGAGTAGAGCAAGGTCGTGACCGGCAACTTGCGCTTACGGTCGATACGGACGTTGACGATATCCTTGGCATCAAATTCAAAGTCGAGCCACGAACCACGGTAAGGAATAACGCGCGCGGCGAAGAGATATTTGCCCGACGAGTGCGTTTTACCGCGGTCATGGTCAAAAAGAACGCCCGGCGAACGGTGCATCTGCGAAACGATAACGCGCTCTGTACCGTTGACGAAGAATGTGCCGTTATGCGTCATGAGCGGCATGTCGCCCATGTATACGTCCTGCTCCTTAATATCGAGGACCGAACGCGCTTCGGTGTCAGGGTCAACCTCAAACACGATAAGGCGCAATGTCACCTTCATCTGTGCGGCATAAGTAATTCCGCGCTGACGGCATTCTTCAACGTCATATTTGGGGTCTTCGAGTTCGTAATGGACGAAGTCGAGTTCCGACGTTCCGGCAAAATCCTTAATCGGGAAAACGCTGCGCAGCGTTTTTTCGAGGCCGGATACATAACCAATGGACGGGTCAGAGCGCAGGAACTGCTCATAGCTTTCGCGCTGAACCTCAATCAGGTTGGGCATGTCGATAACTTCGTGGATGTTACCGAAGATTTTGCGGATACGCTTTTGACGCGAGAGTGTCGCAGGAGCGGTACGGGTTGCCATAAGGTGCTTTGCCTCAGTTAGAAATGTCAAACGCGCTAAATTCGTTTTCACCAGACAAGAAAAGGCCGCATGGCAAAGGTCCGAAGATTCGGGTCCTGCCGTGCAGCCGTTTCGCGTATGTGAAAATCCAGACCCTTCAATGCTTTAGCCAAGTTGCGCGACGACAAGGCCAATCCCGATGGGGCAGATGTTGGACGTCGTATAGAGCCGCAGGCGGTGAGGGTCAACCCCGGCCTGCGCCCATCACAGGCAATTCCGCGGCGGCGCAGCACCCGCGAGCGGGCCGGATTTGGCCCTTAAGGATACAAAAGGCTCCTGCGGCGATGCAATGATTGTCCCCTTTGTCGCTTTAAGTGTGGAAGGCGGTTGTTGTGCGAACCCCGATCAGCCAGAGGGGCAGTTACCGATGACCGCGCCGATGATCGCAGGGCAAATCCTACATTTCAAGGGGGGGTGGTGGAATGACCCCCAAACGCCATTTTCCATTCGTCACCCTGAACTTGTTTCAGGGTCTTACTTCTTATCGTCGACGCCGAAAGTAAGATCCTGAAACAAGTTCAGGATGACGGACGCGGGCGGTCAAACAAGTTCAAGATGAAATGGCCAACATACGATAGAATAGTTGCCGTTTACTTCGGCTAACGATACGTCTTGTGCACGCGCGAAACTCGCGCATCGATGGATAGGACCTGAACTTTGGCTAAAGGCGTATTTCTGCACCGCGCTGACTCCATTTACGATGATCGGCCCGAAGAACGGTATCAATTTCCAAGCCAGTATCTCTCCAGAGCAAGTCAATTGGTTGGGGACTGGGTCGTTTATTATGAACCGGTCAAGGCTGGAAAAAAGGGCTATTTTGCCATTGCAAGGGTCGAAGAAATCGTTCCAGACCCGACCATTGCAAATATGTATCTCGCTCTAATTGAGCCCGGTTCATACTTGCCGATGGAGTATACCGTTCCGTTCAATGATCATGATGGTTTAGTTGAGCGCGGTCTACTCAACGAAGCTGGCAAGATTTCCGGTAGGGCTCAAGCCGCGGTTCGGCCAATCTCCCTAGAAGACTTTAATCGTATTTTGGAACGCGGAATTCCGGATGTGGACGATATGCTGCCAAGGACAGACGCATCCGATCCAAAGGTCGTCGAGAGCCATTTCAGTGAAACAGTCGCTCCGTTCATCTTTGACCAAGAGCGTGAACGCATAAGTTCGATCAGCAACCGCCTTGTTCGTGATCGGGTCTTCCGAAAAATTGTGCTTG
Source organism: Sphingomonadales bacterium UBA658 (assembly GCA_002299195.1). Taxonomy (GTDB): domain Bacteria; phylum Pseudomonadota; class Alphaproteobacteria; order Sphingomonadales; family Sphingomonadaceae; genus Sphingorhabdus_B. The sequence goes on along the minus strand of DBOA01000054.1, from coordinate 7,340 downwards.
ATGCGTATGATTGCAGATGCGCGATTACCGGATTTAAGTTCATCAACGGTGGCGGGCGTGCCGAAGTTGAGGCCGCCCATATCAAACCCGTCGAAGCAAACGGTCCCGACATCGTCGCTAATGGCATCGCGCTCTCGGGAACGGTTCACTGGATGTTCGACCGAGGTCTGGTTAGCTTATCGGATGATCTGGATATCCTCGTTTCAAGGCAGGTGAACGACTCTGATCGTATTTGGAGCTAGTCAATCCAAGCCGCAAGGCGGAATTGCCACGCCATCCAACGCTTAGACCTCACCCAAGATTTTTGGAGTGGCATCGGCAGAATTGTTTTAAGAGCTGATGTTCAGCGGCGCCGTTGCGTCGCGGGCACCAATCACATTTTACGACTAGACGCAGGAGTGAATTTGATGGCTACGACATCTCGCTTTTTGATCGTTGATCGCTGCGCCAAGTCAAAAGGCAGAGTTTTTGAACATCTGTTTGCATCCCAGTCTTATTTGGACGCATCAAAATTACATTCAGATCACTGGAATAAAAATCACGTTTTTTCGCAATTTACCAAGTCGTCACTGTATGTCCTAACTGGGCGGCCGCGACGTTGGCGTCTGGCATCGTAGATATCTAGCGGTGCCTGAAAATTACTGATGATGTTGAGAGTTTTGGCTCGAGTGTGTTGCTAAATCGTTGTGAAACCTGCTGGTCCGACACAAGTCAGCTGCAAAAACCACTTTCCTACACACATCCCCATCCATTATCCCGATTCACATAGCGTGATACAGGCGTTCCGCCATGCTTGATGGGGCGGGGCAGCCCTGCTAGGGGCGGCTGCATGACCGAACTCTCGCTTATCCGTAATTTTTCCATAATCGCGCACATTGATCACGGGAAGTCGACCCTTGCGGATCGGCTGATCCAGCAAACGGGCGGCCTGACGGCGCGTGAGATGACGAGCCAAGTCCTTGATAATATGGACATTGAAAAAGAACGCGGCATCACGATCAAGGCGCAGACGGTGCGGCTGGATTATACCGCGAAGGACGGCATCACTTATCAGTTGAACCTGATGGACACGCCGGGCCATGTCGACTTTGCCTATGAAGTCAGCCGCAGCCTCGCCGCGTGCGAAGGCGCGTTGCTTGTCGTCGACGCCGCGCAAGGTGTTGAGGCGCAGACGCTGGCCAACGTCTATCAATCCATTGAGCATGACCATGAAATCGTGCCCGTCATCAACAAGATCGATCTGCCCGCGGCAGAGGTGGACAAGGTGAAGGCCGAGATTGAGGAAATCATTGGCTTGCCCGCCGACAATGCGGTGCTGACTTCTGCGAAATCGGGCATCGGCATTGATGAGGTGTTGGAGGCCGTGGTCACGCGCATTCCCCCGCCAAAGGGCGACCGCAACGCGCCGTTGAAGGCGATGTTGGTCGATTCATGGTACGACCCCTATCTGGGCGTCGTCATCCTGATCCGCGTTATCGACGGCGTCATCAAAAAAGGTCAGGAAATCCAATTCATGGCCGCCGGTACAAAGCATTTGGTCGACCGCGTCGGCTGTATGCGGCCAAAGCTGGAAATCCTGTCCGAAATCGCGGCGGGCGAAGTCGGCATTATCACCGCGCAGATTAAAGAAGTCGCGCAAACCCGCGTGGGTGACACCATCACCGATGCCAAGCGCCCCGCCGCCGAACCGCTGCCCGGGTTTAAGGAAGTGCAGCCCGTGGTGTTCTGCGGCCTGTTCCCCACCGACGCTGCGGACTTTGAAAAACTGCGCGAAAGCATCAGCAAGCTGCGCCTGAATGACGCATCATTCAGCTTTGAAACCGAAAGCAGCGCGGCGTTGGGCTTTGGCTTTCGCTGCGGGTTCCTGGGGCTGTTGCACCTTGAGATCATTCAGGAGCGCCTGACGCGCGAATTTGACCTGGATCTTATCACCACCGCGCCGTCGGTTGTGTACAAGCTGGAGCTGAGCCGATCGAAGACCGAAGACGCGCGCAGTATGGAGCTGCACAACCCCGCCGACATGCCCGACATTAACCGCATCGCGGAAATTCAGGAGCCGTGGATTGAGGCGACGATTTACTGCCCCGACGAATATCTGGGCAGCATATTGAAACTGTGTCAGGACCGGCGCGGCGTGCAAAAGCAACTGACCTATGTCGGTGGCCGTGCGCAGATCGTCTATGAACTGCCGCTCAACGAAGTCGTGTTCGATTTCTATGACCGGTTGAAGAGCATTTCGCGCGGCTACGCCTCGTTCGATTACCACCAGATCGGCCACCGCGAAGGCGACCTTGTGAAGATGAGCGTGCTGGTCAATGGCGACGCGGTCGACGCGCTGAGCATGATCGTCCACCGCGGCACCGCAGAATCCCGCGGCCGCGGCATGTGCGAGCGCCTAAAAGACCTCATCCCGCGCCATTTGTTCAAAATCCCGATCCAAGCGGCCATTGGCGGCAAAGTGATCGCCCGCGAAACCATCGCCGCGATGCGCAAAGACGTAACCGCCAAATGCTATGGCGGCGACATCAGCCGCAAGAAAAAGCTGCTGGAAAAGCAGAAAAAGGGCAAAGCGCGGATGCGCGAATATGGGAACGTCAGCATCCCGCAGGAGGCGTTTATCGCCGCGCTTCGGATGGGTGAGGAGTAAGGGGCGGCGGTTCCGTTCGTTCCGGTCCTTCGCCCCCCGGAATGTGCGATACGGTATGCGGTGACATACGCATCCGCCTCTGCTAGGCGCGCGGCATCATGCTAAACTTAAACGGAATCACCGTGCGCCTTGGTGGCCGCACCATATTGGACCGCGCGACCGCGACGCTACCGCCTTATTCGCGCGTTGGCCTTATCGGCCGCAATGGCGCGGGCAAATCCACGCTGATGAAGGTGATGATCGGCGAGTTGGAAGCCGACGAAGGCAGCATGGATATGCCGAAGAATACGCGCATCGGCTATATCGCGCAGGAAGCGCCATCGGGCACGGCAACGCCGTTCGAAACTGTGCTGGCGGGTGATGTCGAGCGTGCGGCTTTGATGGAAGAGGCGGAGCATTGCGCCGACCCCGACCGGCTGGGCGAACTGCACGAACGGTTGATCGCGATTGATGCCTACACCGCCCCTGCGCGTGCCGCGCGCATTCTCGTCGGACTTGGTTTCGATGAAGAAATGCAGGGCCGGCCGCTCGATAGTTATTCCGGTGGTTGGAAAATGCGCGTTGCCTTGGCGGCGCTTTTGTTTTCCGAGCCCGATTTGTTGCTGCTCGACGAACCTTCAAACCACTTGGATCTTGAAGCGACATTGTGGCTGGAAAACTTCCTCAAATCCTATCCGTCGATGATGGTGGTGATCAGCCACGAACGCGATTTGTTGAACAATGTGGTCGACAATATCCTGCATCTCGAAGGCGGGTCCACGATGCTCTATTCCGGCGGCTATGACTCGTTCGAGCGCCAGCGTGCCGAACGTGCAGCCCAGTTGGCGGCGGCCAAGGCTTCGCAGGATGCGCAGCGCGCCAAGCTGCAGGATTATGTTGCGCGCAACTCGGCCCGTGCCTCCACCGCGAAGCAGGCGCAGTCCAGAGCCAAGGCGCTGGCGCGCATGCAGCCCATTGCCGCGATGGCCGAAGATCCGACGTTAAGCTTTGACTTCCCAAGTCCCGACGAATTGAAACCGCCATTGGTCACGCTTGATCTGGCGAGTGTCGGCTACACCGCGGGTAAACCGATACTTCAGCGGTTGAACCTGCGCATCGACCCCGATGACCGGATCGCGTTGCTGGGCCGCAACGGCAATGGCAAGACCACGCTCGCGCGGTTGCTTGCGGCGCAATTGACGCCGATGGACGGGGCGATGAGCGCGTCGGGCAAAATGCGCGTTGGCTATTTCACGCAATATCAGGTCGAAGAACTTGACGGTGATGATACCCCGCTGGAGCATATGACCCAGCAGATGAAGGGCGCGACCCCCGGCGCGGTGCGCGCGCAATTGGGCCGCTTCGGCTTTTCAGGGGCAAAGGCAACGACGAAGGTCGGCAAGCTGTCGGGTGGTGAACGCGCGCGGTTGGCGCTGGCGCTGATTACCCGCGATGCGCCGCATATGCTGATCCTTGACGAGCCGACGAACCACTTGGACGTCGATGCGCGTGAAGCGTTGGTGCAGGCGCTGAACGAATATGAAGGCACCGTGGTGCTGGTCAGCCATGACCGCCATATGTTGGAGCTAACGGCCGACCGGTTGGTGCTCGTCGATGGCGGGACCGCGACCGAATTTTCGGGCACGATTGAGGATTATACCGACTTCATCCTGGGCAAGGGCCCCGCGAAAGAGAAGGTATCCAAGGCCGACCGCAAGGAAGACAAAAAAGCGCAAGCCGCAGCACGTGAGGCGCAAAGCAAGCTTAAGCGCGAAGTCAGTGATGCAGAGGCGGACCTTGCCAAGCTTGAGGTTGTGTTGAGCGCGATTGACCGGGCGATGTTCGATCCGGCGTCGGCCGCGAATGAATATAAGAACCTGACGATGGGCGAACTGTCGCAACGGCGCGGGAAGATTGTCGCCGCGCAAGAGGCCGCCGAAGCCCGCTGGGTTGCGGCAAGCGAGGCGTTGGAGAAGGCTTAGCCTGAGATGGCGGCCAATGCCGCGGTGAAACGCGCTTCGCCTTCGCCCTGAATGAGCGTGTAGCGGACACCGCGTCCATCGAGCTCCGCGCGGCATAGGTCGAAAAAGCGTTTGCGCTCCGCCGATTGTGCATATACGCGCAAGCCGTCGTCGACAAAGGGCAGGTCGATGTCGAGCAACAGATAATGGTCGGCAAAGCCGGCAAACGCGCCGAAATATCCATCTGCTGCGCCAAACATCATGTGCGCCCACACCGACGTTATCAGCGGGTCTGTATCGAACAATACATAACCCGCGCCCAGCTCAGCTGCGCGCGCGGCTGCGGCGCGGTTCATCGCGTCTTGCGTCTGCGCAATGTGGACAAGCTGCGCCATGCCGATGTCGGTGCCATGCGCCTCGCAATAAGCGCGGCCATATTCGGGCACGACTTCGCATCCCAAATGCGCAGCAAGCCGCGTGCCCAATGTCGATTTGCCCGTGCTTTCGGGGCCGTGCAGGCAAATCCGTTTCATGCGCGTTCTGCCTTGCGCCATTCGACAAGGCCCGCGACCGCCAGCACCAGAAACAGCCCGTAAAGTCCGGCGGTGAGATCCAGGTCTTTGACGATATACAGCGGAATGGAGATGATATTGACGATGATCCAATAATGCCAGTTTTCGACAAAGCGCCGGGTCATCAAAATCTGCCCCACAATCGACAGCATCGCGACTGACGCATCCCAATAGGGATAGCTGGCATCGGTTTCGGCATGCATGATGGCGCCCCATGTCCAAATGGCCATGATCGAACCTGCAATCCACAACGCATAGCCCGTTGCCGGAAGCCTGCGGACGGAGATCACGCCGCTTTCGCCTTTATTCCGGTTCCAGCTCCACCAGCCATAAAGATTGATGCCCGCAAAAAAGATCTGCAGCCCGGCGTCGCTGTACAGTTTGGCGTCGCGGAAGATGATGAAATATAAAGCAACCATGAAAATCGCCACGGGAAAGTTCCAAACCGATCGCCGGATAATCAGGACGATGTTGGCAATGCCGAGCAGCACGGCGACGATTTCAAACATGCTCATTTTGCGTGCTGTAGCGCCATGACCGAGGGACGCAAGTGCCGACGATTAACCCTGCCGTGCAACGTTAGTTTCCCCGAAACCATCCTTAGTCTGGGCTGCGCACGGATCGCTGTTCCGACGCAGCGGGCTTGGCTAAAGCGGCGCGGTTATCTGTCTAAGCCGAAATGGCGGTGTGTTCGTGCGCTGCGTTCATGGCGTGCACATCGGCCTGCAAGGTATATCCAAAACCGTACAACGCATTCAGGTTGATGCCACATGTGGGGTCAAGCTTCAGGTTCTTGCGTAACCGTGCGACATGGGTGTCAATCGTCCGCGATTGGTAATCGACAACTTTACCCCATAAGGTTGCTGCCAAATATTTCCGCGAAAGAAGGCGGTTCGGATTTGTGAAAAACAGCATCGCCATGTCAAATTCACGCTTGGGCAGCACGATCTCTTCGTCGCCAAGGTAGATCGTGGACGCCGATGGCCGCAGCAAATAGCGGCCGAGGATGACGTTTTCCGAAACGTTTTTCACTTCGCCTTTGGATCGGCGCAGCAGCGATTTGATCCGCATTGCAAGGACGTCGGGATCTACTGGCTTGGAAACATAATCGTCGGCACCGGCCTGCAACCCGCGCACAATGTCGGTATTTTCGGTGCGTGCGGTCAGCATGATGGCTGGCATATCCGGATGAAACTTCCGGATATATTCGAGCACTTCAATACCGGGTAAATCAGGAATCGACCAATCGACGATGAGAAGGTCGCATTCCGATTGGCGCAACGTCGCCAAAAATTTCTGCGATGAGTCATAGATGGAAACCGTATAGCCGGCCGCCCCCAGAAATTCCTCCATCTCCGCCGCAAAGGCTAAGTCGTCTTCTACCACAGCTATATGAAATTTCTTCATTACTATGCCTTAAATAGTGGACCAAACCCCCACTTGGTTTTACGCCACAAATGTAACTTTTGTAACAATTATATTGTGAACTAATGTGAACTTTACGCGTCCTATGGAACAAAATTCACGGATGCACGTTTTGGTCGCTCCAAAATGGAGCGAATATTCATGCAAGCGATTATTTGACACGCTGAATTCCTTTTACCTTTCGGCAGAAGGCACATTTGGGCAGCTATCGCTTTAGGACGTCTTTTCGGCCTTGGGGTGGATTTGGCGGTGATGCCGCACCACGGCGCGCGCCACATTTTGCATGAGGCCGTTTGTGACCTCTCGTCCGGCGCGCGTTTCGGCAATCATGACGGCGACCTGGTAACGACAACCGTCCGGTGCTTTCATAACCCCGACATCGTTAAGTGCGGTCGAAATCGAACCCAATACCTGCCCCGTTCCCGTTTTGTGGGCGAGGCTCCAGCCCGGTGCGAGCCCTGAACGAAGGCGTGATCTTCCGGTATAGGTCCCCGCCATCAACTTCAAAAGCTTTGCCCCTGGATCATCAGGGGCGCGTTCGCCGAGGCGTTTTAGCACAAGTGCGATAGTGCCCGGCGCAGCGCCATCCAAGGGCGAGGCCAGATATTTGTCGAGCGCTGCGCGCCGTTTTTCCATGGGAATGCGCGAGCGCTGTTCCTTAAAGGCATTGCCTTTGCGATATTCAGGTTGCCAATTCAGACCCGCGATCGCGCTTTGCAAAAGCACTTCACCAGGTCCGAAACGGATCGATTGCAC
>DBOA01000056.1:12195-26825 GCA_002299195.1 Sphingomonadales bacterium UBA658 | reverse complement strand
GGGTCGACGATGGAGCTGTCGACATTGGTGAAAATCTTGAACTCATCGGCCACGCGGGCGTCATAGCCATAAGAGGACAGGCCGTAGCTGATGCAGCCATCGCGGCGTTGCGCTTCGACAAACGGTTCAATCATGCCGGTCGCATGGGCTTGCTCGCGGATCCAGATGTCGGACAATATGGACATAATCACTCCCTGTTATGGGACCGCTTTTGCCAATTTACGGTGTGAACGCAAGTGGCGGCGTAGAAATTATCGTGCGCAAGATGCGGCGATGGGCTTTATTTCAAATTTGCGGGGCCAAAGCCATGGGGCAGCAATTCCGATAGCCGGAATGTTTCATATCCCGTTGCGTGCGCACAATGCACCGGAATGTCGGTGTCCGTTAGGTCCGCCACTTCCTTGATAATCTGGCGGCATCGGCCGCACGGTGTAATCGGGTCAGCTGCTTTACCCACATGCCCTGCCAAACCACCTGCCACCGCGATTTCGCGAATGGCGCGCAATTTGCCGTCACTATTGGCTTTGGCGATGGCAACGGTTTCGGCGCACAACGTCATGCCATAGCTGGCGTTTTCAAAATTGCTGCCCGTGATGATTTCGCCTGTATCAAGCAGCAACGCCGTGCCGACATGAAAGTTTGAATAAGGCGCATAAGCGGTTTGGGCGGCATCAATGGCAAGCTGAACAAGCTTTTGCGTGCTGTCGGTCATTTGCGCACCACCACCCAGCGCACCGGGCCGTCAACGCCGCCGATGCGACGCTGTAAATTGGCGGTCCACATAACCCAAGGCCGCGCGGAATAATCGGGGATCAACCAATTGCCCTCCAGCCAAACAGTGCGATCAATCGACTTGCTCACTTGATACTCCTTCTCAAACTCCCGGGTGAGTAGCAGGATTGCGGGTGTGCCGCTATGCGCCTCTATCTGGTTTAGGAATGTCGCGAGTTCGGACAATATCAGCGCGCGGTTCGGACGCCCTTTGCACGTATCGGAAAAATCAAGCTGGACCGCAGGGGGCAGGGCGCTTTCGTTGCGCGGAACGCTGGTAATGAACATCGTAGCCTGGTCGGATGCCAGGCGGCAAATGTCAAAATGGTGGAGCGCGCCGAAGCGGATGCCGGCATCTTGCGCGCCTGCCAAATTGGCTTGGAATTCTGCGTCGCGCGTGCGCGCGCCTTCGACCGCAGTGATATAAGCGAAATCGACGCCCGTTGCGCCAAGCTCTGCCCAATTGGGGCGGCCATTGCTTTGGGTGACTACAATGCCTTGAACCGGATACTCATCGCGCGACGGTGCCCAAGCGGTCACATAACGCCAGCCGGCATAGACCGCGAGCGCGATGCCGAGCATGATAATGCCCCACCGGACGAATTGGCGTTTACCCCCAGTCATGCGACCCTCTGTTCAAGCATGTGATTTACTCCTGTAGGCGTTACCATCGCGCGAAGTCGATAGCCGTTGCGCAATGGCCGTCCGAATGCACAAGATTTTACTTTGCGCGGCGCTTAGCTTTTGATGTGCAACACACAGATCAGCGTGAACAGCCGGCGGGCAGTGGCGAAATCAACTTCAACTTTGCCCTCAAGTCGTTCCATCAACAACTCTGCTGCTTCATTATGCACACCGCGCCGCGCCATATCGATGGTTTCGATTTCCGCCGCGCTCGCCTTGCGAATGGCCTGATAGTAACTGTCGCAAATGGCAAAATAGTCTTTCACCACGCGGCGGAAACGGCCCAAGCTGAGGATGAGCATTTCATGCGGCGAATTATCGGGCCGGCGAATGTCGAGGATGAGGCGGCCGTCGGCGACGCTGATGCTCAGATGATATGGCCCGGCATAGCCATCGCCCATATCGCGCAGCGGCTTGAAAAAGTTGTCTTCGATCAAATCGAAGATCGCGACGCGCCGCTCCTGCTCGATATCGGCATTGCGCCGAAGTATCGTTGCTTCGTCCAGATCAACTTTAATGATGCGCGGATCGCTCATGCTGCTGTGTTAGCTTGAGATATTTTTGGGGCAAGCGCTATCCCGTTTGTGGAACATGTTGTTGTCCGATTGTTGTCCACAGCCATATCCCCGCACTTCTTTTTGTGCCCCCTTGCGAAGCCGAACATGCTAAAGGATAGGGAGCCATGGCCGAACTTATCAGACTTGCAGCAGCGAATGAAGCTGAACCCCAACGCCTTCCCCGCAATATTGAGGCGGAGGCCGCGTTTCTTGGCGCAATTCTTATTGATAACCGGGTGATTGAAGATGTGTCGATCAAATTGCAGCCCGACCATTTCTTTGAACCGCTGCACGGCCGCATTTACGAACAAATATTGCGTCTGATCGACCGGAACATGCTGGTGACGCCGGTCACGCTGAAGCCATTTTTTGAGGCCGACGAATCCATGCGTGAGCTTGGGGGCCCGGGCTATTTGATCAAGCTGACGGCGGATGGCGCGGGCTTGATCGGCGCGCGTGACTTTGCGCAGCAGATTTATGACCTCGCGTTGCTGCGTGAATTGGTGACGGTGGGCCGTACGTTGGTCGACAACGCACTCGACACGAGCGAGAGCGTTGACCCCAAGGGCCAGATCGAAGCCGCAGAAAGCGCTTTGTACAAAGTCGCCGAAGGCGAAGGCGAAACCGGCTCGATGAAGAGCTTCCTTGCCGCATCGACCGAAGCGATCCGCAATGTTGAAAAGGCGTTGCAATCGGGTGGCAGCCTGTCCGGTGTGACAACGGGCCTCGATAGCATTAACGCCAAATGCGGCGGCCTTCACAATTCCGACCTTGTCATCCTCGCTGGTCGCCCAGGCATGGGCAAGACATCGCTTGCCACCAACATCGCCTTCAACGCTGCGCGCCGGTGGATCCGCGAACGTGAAGATGGCATTGAAGAGTCCAAGGGCGCTGGCGCCAAGGTCGCTTTCTTCAGTCTCGAAATGTCGGCGGATCAGCTGGCGACGCGTATCTTGGCCGAACAATCGGGCATCAGTTCCGAACTGCTGCGTATGGGGAAAATCAGTCGCGAAGATTTCCGTGAATTGTCCCGCGCGAGCCGCGAGCTGCAGGAATTGCCGCTCTATATTGACGACACGCCAGCGCTGACCATCGCTGCATTGCGTACCCGCGCGCGGCGTTTGCAGCGTCGGCATGGCATTGGGCTGATCGTCGTTGACTATTTGCAGTTGCTACAGGGCTCAAGCCGTTCCGGCGACAACCGCGTTAATGAAATTTCCGAAATTAGCCGTGGTCTGAAAACCTTGGCCAAGGAACTCGGCCTGCCTGTGATTGCGCTTTCGCAGCTTAGCCGTGCGGTTGAACAGCGCGAAGACAAGCGTCCGATGCTGTCCGACCTTCGCGAATCCGGTTCGATCGAGCAGGACGCCGATATGGTCTGGTTCGTGTATCGCGAAGATTATTATGAAGCTGCCAAGCAGCCCGACCCCGTCAACGAGGCCGCGCATGACGCGTGGAAGGAAAAGATGGAGCGCATTTTTGGCGTCGCCGAACTCATCGTCGCCAAGCAGCGCCACGGTTCAACGGGCCGCGTCCGGATGAAGTTCGAAGCGAAAATTACCCGCTTCACCGACTTGGCCGACGACCAATATGCCGATGCGGGCTATGATTGAGGCGTTGCGTTAACCCCGCAACCGCGCTGATAAAATGTAGTTCAACGCCATGTTGCTGCTTAAATGCAGCCCGGACATTGGCGAAAACGCAATGCCTTGCATGTCGATAATCTCGATTCCCGCATCATCGAGAATTGCCGTCAATTCATCGGACGTCAGGAACTTGTCCCAATCATGCGTGCCGCGCGGGACTTGTCCAAGCCGCTCGGCGGCCTCCACGAGAAAAATACGCGAGGCGGGCGTGCGATTTGGCGTCGATAGCAACATCACACCATCGGGTTTCATGTGGCGTTTCAGTTCGCCAATGAACACGGCTGGATCGTTCACATGCTCAATGACTTCCATCGACGAGACGATATCAAACCGGCCAAGTCCTTGGGCAGCGATTTCGCCCGCGCGATACGTGATGGGCAGTCCCGACAGCGCCGCATGCGCGGTTGCGGCATCGATATTTTCCGGCGCGGCGTCTACGCCTGTTACCTCCGCCCCCATACGCGCCAGTGGCTCACACAGCAGCCCCGCACCGCAGCCAACATCAAGCGCAGACTTGCCTATGAGCGGATGACGCGCCTTGCCATCACCACCAAAATGCGCGTCGATAGCGGATCGAATGAAGCCAAGCCGAACGGGATTCAACTTGTGCAGCATGGCGCTTGAACCCTTTGGGTCCCACCATTCTGCAGCCAAACCACCAAAATGTGCGGCTTCCGTAGCGTTTATTGTCGTTGCTGAGCTTGCGTTTGTCATATCCTGTCCCTATCAGGGCCCTCGATTGTAATATAGCGACTTTTCAAGGTTTTCATGGCCCGCATTGTAATGAAATTTGGCGGCACGTCTATGGCCGGAACGGAACGTATCCGCCGTGTCGCGCAATTGGTGAAGCGTCAGGCCGAACGCGGTGACGAAGTTGCCGTCGTTGTCTCCGCTATGGCGGGTGATACCGACCGGCTCGTCAACTTCTGCCGCGAGGCGAACGCGCTGTACGACCCCGCCGAATATGACGTGGTGGTCGCCGCTGGTGAACAGATTACCGCGGGTTTGCTTGCGATAACCTTGCAGGCGCTCGGTTGCGAAGCGCGCAGCTGGTTGGGCTGGCAAATGCCGATCCATACGGATGACGCGCATGCCAAGGCGCGCATTGGTTCCATCGATACCGACGCATTGCTGGCGTCGATGAAGGCGGGCAACATCGCCGTCATTCCGGGATTTCAGGGCCTGACCGACGACAACCGCATCACCACCTTGGGCCGCGGGGGTTCGGACACCTCTGCTGTTGCCGTGGCCGCTGCGGTGAAGGCCGACCGCTGCGATATCTACACCGACGTTGATGGCGTTTACACCACTGACCCGCGCATCGTGGCCCGCGCACGCAAGCTGAAGGCCGTGACCTACGAAGAAATGCTTGAACTGGCATCGGTCGGGTCAAAGGTTTTGCAGACCCGCTCGGTCGGCCTTGCGATGAAGGAAGGCGTGCGCGTGCAAGTGCTGTCTTCATTCGTTGATGAAAGCGCGCCCGACGCCGACAGTATCCCCGGCACGATGATTGTGACCGACGCAGAATTGGAGAAGTATCAAGTGGAACGCCAACTGATCACCGGAATTGCCGCCGACAAGAATGAGGCGAAGATCACCCTCACGCGCGTGCCCGACCGTCCGGGCGCGGTGGCCAACATCTTTTCGCCGCTTGCCGACGCAAATATCAACGTCGACATGATCATTCAGAACGTGGGCCGCGACAAAGGCGAAACCGACGTGACCTTTACCTGCCCACAGGCCGACCTTGTGCGCTGCACCGATATCTTGGAAAACCGCCGCGATGCGATTGGCTACAACCGCCTGATCCCCGATACAAAGGTGACCAAGATTTCCGTCGTCGGCGTCGGCATGAAAAGTCACGCAGGCGTTGCCTCAACGATGTTCAGTGCTTTGGCCGACCGCAAGATCAACATTCAGGCGATTTCGACCTCCGAAATCAAGGTTTCGGTTTTGATTGACGAGGACGAAACAGAGCTGGCCGTGCGCGTGTTGCACACCGCTTATGGGTTGGATGCTGAGTAAACCGCTTTCATTGCCAACTAGCGACCGATAAGAGAGCGCTATGACCAAACTTCAACACCTCATGCAACGCGGCACGGAATTCCTTGGCTGCGACGTCGCCATTATGTGCGGGGCTATGTCCTGGGTTTCGGAACGGAACCTTGTGTCGGCTATCTCCAATGCCGGAGGGTTTGGCGTGATCGCGTGCGGGGCGATGACGCCCGAATTGCTCGATACGGAAATTGCCGCCACGAAGGCGCTGACGTCCAAGCCATTCGGCGTGAACCTGATCACCATGCATCCGCAAATCATGGAACTGATTGATGTTTGCGCGAAATATAACGTGAGCCATGTTGTACTCGCGGGTGGATTGCCGCCCAAGGGTAGCATTGAGGCGATCAAGGCGTTCGGCGCAAAGGTTATCTGCTTTGCCCCTGCGCTGACGCTCGCGAAGAAATTTGCGCGCTCTGGCGTGGATGCGCTGGTTATCGAGGGCAGTGAGGCGGGCGGGCATATCGGCCCAGTGGCAACGAGCGTCTTGGCGCAGGAAATCCTTCCAGAGCTGGGCGATCAACTGCCGATTTTTGTCGCGGGCGGCATTGCCCGTGGCGGCGCGATTGCAAGCTATCTCGAAATGGGCGCGGCGGGTGTGCAATTGGGCACGCGGTTCGTCTGCGCGCATGAAAGCATCGCGCATCCCAATTTCAAGGCGGCGTTCCTGCGCGCCAATGCCCGCGATGCGGTCGCCAGCGTCCAGATTGACCCGCGCTTGCCGGTCATTCCTGTCCGTGCGCTGAAGAACAAGGGCACTGAGGAGTTCACCAAGAAACAGGTCGAAGTTGCCGCAATGCTTGACCGTGGCGAGATCGATATGGAAACGGCGCAGCTTGAGATTGAGAAATATTGGGCAGGGGCATTGCGCCGCGCGGTGATTGACGGCGATGTTGAATATGGCTCGGTCATGGCTGGCCAGTCGGTTGGCATGGTCCATGTCGAACGGCCCGTGGTCGACATCATTGCCAAGCTGGTCGACGAAGCGAATACCGCGCTGGCGCGTTAAGCCTATCACACTCTCCATATAGCGAATATCGTTAACCGTCTTGCCAACGCAACACAGCGTGCGCATATCGGTGCTATGACACAAAATATCGCGACGGAACTCACCCCGCTCGACCCCGCCTTTGTGACCACGACACGCATTGCCACAGCGATTGGATTGCTGCCCTTTGTCATCGGTGCAGGCGTGCTTGAGGTTGCAAAAGCCGTCCCTCCGGGAAGCTTCATCGTCCCGATGCTGCTGCTCTATGCCTTTGTCGCGTTCACCGTACCGGCGCGCAAATATCGGCATTGGGGCTATGATATGGGCCCCGACCGGCTGCGCATTGTGCGCGGTTACATGTTTTATCGTGACACGATCGTCCCGTTCGGGCGCATCCAGCATATCGATGTCGACCAAGGGCCAATTGACCGGCGCTACGGCCTCGCCACGCTGACGGTGCACACGGCGGGCAACCACAACAGCAAAGTCGCCTTGCCCGGTCTGGCCAATGCCGACGCGCTGGCGATGCGAGAGGCCATTCGCGCCGCGATCCGGCAGGACAGCTTGTGAACGAAACCGTTGATGCGGCCGAGGAGATGACGCCTGCAGGCGATGGCGAGCGGCTGCATATCAGCGGCTTGCTGGTGGGCTTTGTCTCGGGGCTTCCGCAGTTGGTGTTTCCGATGGTTGCCGCGATCTTCGGCGTTCGAAAAGCCGACAATCCGGTTCTCATTCCCATCGTCATTGCGGTTGTTCTTTTATTCAGTCTGTTCTTCCGCTGGTTGGCATGGCTGCGGTTTCAATATTTTGTCGGCGAGCATGACATTCGTGTCGAGAAAGGGATTTTGAACCGGACGGCGCGCTCCATCCCCTATGCGCGTATTCAGGATGTCAGCATCGAACAAAAGCCGCTCGCCCGCATGATGGGCCTGGGTGAGGTCAAGTTTGAAACTGGCGGCGGCGATGGTGACGATGCGAAACTGAGTTTCGTTACCTTGGAGGAAGCGAACCGCCTGCGCGCTTCAATCCGGTCGCGTAAGGCTGGGATGGCGGTTACTGCTCCGGCAGAAGCGCCAGCGTCTGTTGAAGAAGACACGCACCCGATATTCGCGATGGATGGCAAGCGGGTATTTGTCTTTGGCCTCTATTCCTTTTCACTCGTGATTTTCGCGGTGCTCGGCGGTCTTGCGCAGCAATTTGATTTCCTACTGCCGTTCGATTTTTGGGACTTCAAACATTGGATCGGGCTTGCCGAAGAGCGCGGTGTGAGCGTGAACCAGATCAACGGCGTTGGTTTATTCGCGCAGCTGATCTTGGCCTTCGGAGCCATTACCAGCCTGATTTTCATTGGCTTTGCAACAGGCGTGGTGCGCACGATTTTGCGCGAGCATGGTTTCCGGCTGGACCAAACTGCCAAGGGGTTCCGCCGTCGGCGGGGGCTGTTCACCCTCACGGACGTTATCATGCCCACGCACCGGGTGCAGGCGGCACTTGTGCAAACGGGGCCATTCCGGAAACGCCGTGGCTGGCACAGCCTGAAATTTGTCAGCCTCGCGCAGGACAGCAAGCAAGAGGCGAACTATGTCGCCGCACCCTTTGCGACACTGGACGAAGTGTGGCGCATTGCACAAGCCGCAACAATCGCTGCGCCCGATGGTGATGAACGGTTGCAGAAGGGTGTTGCCACATATTGGTTCACGCAGCTTTTGTTCATCGTGCCCGTGCTGTTGACCGCCATGGCTGCGCTGGTGATTTTCGCGGATGCCCCCATTAGCCGCACGACATTGTTGCTGCTGTTATTGCTTCTTCCCGGCGCGCTTTTCTGGCTGGACTGGCGGCGATATCGTTTCGGACTGGATGAACATCAGTTGTATGTGAGGCGCGGCTGGTGGCGGCAACAGATGACGATTGCGCCTCAAGTGAAGGTGCAAAGCGTTGAAATTGCGCAAGGTCCATTATCGCGGCGGCAAGGCCTCGCTTCGCTCCGGTTCGGCATCGCTGGCGGGACGATGGAGATGATCGCGCTTCCTCTATCCACCGCTGTCGCTATCCGCGATGCCGTTCTGGAAAAGGTTGCTGCCGTCGATTATTCAGCGATCAATCAATCGCATTAACAACCTGCGTTTCGATCACGCTGCCATCATCCTTGCGCAAGGTCATGACGACCTTTTTCGCGGCCCAATCAATGTCGATTTGACCAAAATTTGCTATGCCCCAAAAACCACCTGTCCGGCTTGGATCGGGTTCGCGGTCACCGCCGTCGCCTTTGCCAAAGGCAAGGTTAAGCGAGCTGGACGTGAAGTCCCATAGCGGCTTGGAAAGGCCCGGTGCATTGGTCTTGTAAAAGCCACCGGAATGCCGGTCGCCGGTCAGGAATATCGCATTATTGACGCGCTTTTGGCTCAACAAGGCATAAAGGCGGTCGCGCTCTTTAGGGAAATTGGACCAGCTTTCAAAATTATGCGCGTCGGTTATCACCTGCGTTGATGAAATGATGAAGCGCACGTCTGCGGGCTTATCCAGTTCCTGTGCCAACCATTCCCATTGCGCGCTGCCCAGCACGGTCGCTTTGGGATCCATGTTGGGAATGTACCAACCAAGCGCCGGCGCTGGATCGCGATAGGTCATCGACGCGAGGTCGGAACGGAAAAAGCGCGCATCGAGGATGATGAACTGCACCCGCTTGCCCTGTGGACCGACGATGCGGCTTTCATACACACCGGGTCGCGCGCGCACTTCGTCGGATGCACCCCAAAAGCTTTCATAGGCTTTTTCGGCCCATTCCTTGAACGCGAACGATCCGCCGGCGTCATTGGCGCCATAATCATGGTCATCCCATGTGGTCATCATGGGGATGCTGCGCCGGAATCGGTCAAATTCAACGCGGCTGTTTAGCTTTTTATAGCTCGCGGCCAGCGTTGGGATGTCCGCCCCATTTGTTGGCCGTGTATCGCCATAGACATTGTCACCAATCAACAGAAAAGCCTGCGGCTTTTGCGCGGCAATCACGTCCCAGAATTTCATGTCGCGGTTTTCGTTGAGGCAACTGCCGAATGCAAAACGTGTGATGACGGTATCCGCAGAAAGCGCTGGATTAGCCGGTGCCTTGGGCAGCTTGACGTCCAACGCGGCATAATATGGTCGCAATGCCTCTTGCGCGCTTGTTGGTGCGGCCTGCGGCGGTGTGACCGTGCTGGCGCATCCCGAAAGAAGCAGGGCGAATATGGGGAGGGCATATTTCATGAGCGCATCTTGCCTTTAATCAACAATTGGGTTGCGCCATCCTCGTCTTTGGAAAGGTGCGCGTCAATCCCGTATACATTGGCGAGGTTTTGCGCGGTGATGACATCATCAACCGCACCCTGCGCAAAGACCGAACCGTGATGCAGAAGCACGATATGGTCCGCAAAGCGCACAGCGTGGTGCAAATCATGCAGAACAGCGACGACACCTTTGCCCTCGCGCGCCTGCTGCCGCAACAGATCAAGGATGTCGAGTTGATAGCCAGGGTCGAGGTTGGCCAAAGGTTCGTCGGCGAGTATCCATTCCGGCTCGCCCGCCAGCACGCGCGCCAGCAATACGCGCGCACGCTCGCCGCCCGACAGCTCGGTAATCGGTCGGTGCGCAAAGCCATCGGTTGCGGTTGCGTGCATCGCGGCGGCAATGGCCCTGCGGTCATCGGCCGACGCCCCTGCACCGCGCAAATGCGGTATGCGGCCAAGCGCAACCAACGCCTCGGACGTGATCGCCCAATGCGTGTCTGCGCCTTGCGGCAGCAGTCCAATGCGCTTGGCACGCGTCGGTGCGGGCATTGCCGTAATATCTTCGTCGCCAAGCCTTGCGGTGCCGCTGTTTGGCTTTTGCAGGCCCGCAAGGCAGGCCAGCAATGTCGATTTGCCTGCGCCATTGGGGCCAAGGATGACGCTGAATCTTCCCGCTTCAAACGTGGCGCTGATGCCCTCAAGCGTCGCTGTGCGGCCATGGGCGAAGCCGAGATTTTGGACATTCAGGTTCATGCTGGCCCCTTACGATAGCGGATGAGCAGCAGCAGGAGGAACGGCGCGCCAAGGACTGCCATGGCAATGCCAAGCCGCATTTCACCGGGCCCGGGGATGAGGCGCACAAGGCTGTCCGCCGTGAGCGTCAAAATCGCGCCACCCAAGGCAGAAGGCACCAAAATGCAGGATGGCTGCTCACCATAAAAGCTGCGGATGAGATGCGGCACGATAAGCCCAACAAAGCCGACCACACCTGACACGGCGACCGATGCGCCAACCGAGAGGCCAACGCCAAGGACGATCAGCCACTGGAGCCGAAACAGATCGACGCCAAGGCTTTTGGCGCCATTCTCGCCAAGGGTCAGCGCGTCCAACGCGCGGCCTGTGGTCAGCAACAGCAGCGCGCCAATCGCCATGAACGGCAGCGCGGTCAGCACATCCTCCATCAGCCGGTCGGTCAGCGCACCCATCAGCCAGTTTATAATTTCACTGGCGGCAAATGGGTTCGGGGCAATGCTGATGACAAAGGCGGTCAATGCACCCGCCAACGTGGACAAGACCATGCCGCCCAATATGAACCCGATTGGTCCGCCACCGCGGCCGATCGCCAACAGCAAAAGGATGCTGGCGCCCGCGCCGATCATCGCACAGCCGAATAGACCAAAGGGGACAAGGTTGATGCCCAAGAAGATGGCCAGAACGCCGCCCAGAGCAGCGCTGGCTGAAACCCCCAGCACGGTCGGGTCAGCCAGTGGATTGCGCAGATAACCCTGCAACACTGCGCCCGAGAGCCCAAGGACGGCCCCAATGCAAAACCCAAGAAGCGCGCGGGGTAGGCGAAGCTCAAGGAAAATCCAGCCGTCGGCATTATCCGCCGCCCACGACATCGGCCAAATCCAGACCTTCCCCGCCATCAGCGACAGCAGGAGCGCCGCAAGTGTGAGCAGCAGCAAAAGACCCGTCATGAAACGCGACGTCATTGCCCACCTCCGCTTGCGCGCGCATTCAACGATGCCCGTGTTTTGGACAAGATGGCGGATACTTTCACGATCGTCGGACCGCCGCAGAATAACAGCTTGTCGGGAAAATCGACGATGCGCGTTTTGTCGCCCAAATGCCGCAATAGCCTTTGCCGCGCGGTAAGCGCGCGGGCATCTTCACCCTGCGCATTGGTGGGCATGAAGATAACCGTCGGCGGATTACGCATGAGGGTTTCGAGCGGCAATATGCCCCATGAGGCCAGCCCATAATCTGTGCTGGCATTGCGAAATCCGTGACGCTGTAACAGCTCGTCTTGCAAGGTGCCTTGGCCGGCGACGAACCCGCCATTTTGCCAGATCACCGCTGAAATTGGCGGCTGGACCTTCGCGGGTTTTGGCAAGGCATTCTCTATGCGTGCAACCAGTTTTTCACCCGCCTCCACTCGGCCGATGGCTTTCGCTAGCGTGCGGATTTGACCGATGTCCTCTGCAATCGTCGGCGCGACACCAATGGCCACTGTTTTAATCCCCGCGCGCGCCAGCACGGCATTTGCACCCGATGATGCCAGATTGCCGGTCAGTACCAATTTCGGGCGGGCCAAGAGCAATTCTTCTGCGCTTGTACCAATGGCGGGATAGTGCATGGACCATGACAAAGGCGCAGACGCGCTATCGGGATCATGCGAATAAGTGCTGACGGCAGTCACTTGGCCGGGCAACGCGATTTCGGCCAGCACGGCGTCAATGCACGGGTTGTTGGAGACGATACCCCCGGGCACAATATTAGCTTGGTTGGCGCATCCGGCCAGTGCCAATAGAGGCAAAATGCACCAACCGCGACGCATCAGAATTTGGCCCTGACGCCAACCGCGGCATTGCGGCCAAAGCTGTTATATCCTGCCACGACAGTATACTGCACATCGAATATGTTATCGACGCGGCCATAAAGCTCAAGCCTGTCGTTTATCGGCAATGATGCCCGCGAGCCAACCAACGCATAGCCATCAAGCGCTACGCTGTTTGACGCATCGTCAAAGCTATCGCCGATCAACAACACACTGCTGCCGACCGACAGGCCAATGGGCGTTTGCCAGTCGACCGTCAGGCTGCCGCTATGTTGCGGACGCAGCGCCAGTCGGTTGCCGAAATTGGCACCCGCTGACCGGTTAACCGCATCGACCAACGTGTAGCTTGCGCGAATGTCCAATCGGTCGGTGGGGTTCAGGTTAAAGCCAGCTTCCACACCCGTTGATTTCGCGCGGTCGATGTTTTCGGACTGAAATGTCGCAAAGGAGAACGCGATCAAGTCCGTGCTGCGCCGGTTGAAATAGGTCGCGAAAAACCGCGCCTTTCCATCCAATATCTGCTGTTCGAAACCAAGGTCGAAATTGCGCGCGGTTTCGGGCAGGAGGGCGGGGTTGCCATAAGGCGGCTGACCTTCGCTGAGCGTCGGCGCGCGGAAGCCCTCGCCATAGGTGGCGCGCAACATGGTACGGCCGTCATTGGGGGAGAAGGCAATATTGCCGCCCAATGTCGTTTGCCCGCCATAATCATTATATTGGTCATGCCGGACCCCGCCCGTCACCGTCAGCCCGGCAACAGGGCGAGCGATAATCTGGCCAAAGCCGCTGGTGACATGGTTACGTGCGATATCGGGTGCAGCGCCCTCAAAAGATGTGCTGGCGAACGACCGTTCATATTCCAAACCAGCGGTCAGGGTCAGAGCGTCGTTGACGTCAAGCGCCGTGTGATATTCCGCGCGGTCGATGTTGCCACGGACAATGAAGTTGTTGAAGCTGAACACCACCGGGTCCGTGCCGAGCCGCCTGATATCGGTTCGTGTGTAAGCAATGCGGTTTTGCATGCGACCATCGAACGCAACGAAATTTGCCCCGACATAGCCAACAAATTGCCGGTTGCGGGTGACGGGCAGGGCATTCGCGCCGACCCCAAAGGCGGAGTCATATTCCACCGTCGCGTGGTTATAATAGCCGCGGAAATCGAGATTGAAGGCATCGCTGATGTTGACCTTCAACCGGCCATTGCTCGCGAAATTTTCAAAGCCATCGCGTTCGGTTCCGCCCGCCAGTGCCGAAATCCCTTGGGCATCGACATATGACCCGCCCAAGCTGCCTTCGAACAGGCCACTGGTTCCGGCGATGTTTGCGTTCATCCCTTTGGTATCAGCGGCACCATATTCCGCGCCAAAGCGTCCTTCGAAACCATCGACCGGTGCCAGCGACTGGATATTGACCACGCCGCCAATCGCTTGGCTGCCCCAGATGACCGAATTTGGCCCGCGCAGGACTTCGACTTGGCCAATATTGCCGGTCATCAGCGTGCCAAAGTCAAACGCACCATTGGGGCTGGTGAGATCATTGATCCGCACACCATCGATGAGCACCAGCGTCTGCGAACTGTTACCGCCGCGCAAAAACGCGCTGGTCTGACCGCCAAGACCGCCGCGCGCCGCAACGGTAACGCCGGGCACGCTTTGCAAGGCATCGCCGATGGTCGCGCTTTGCAATTGGTCGAGCCGTTCGCGGTCGATGATATCAATCGCCTGTCCGGTTTCGGATCGCGGTTGTTCAAATCCGCTCGCGGTGACAACGATATCGTCGTCCCATGCATCTGCCATTGCAGACGCCGGCAGCAGCGCAAGCGCCGCAGCCGAATATTTTAACAAGGTCATGGATGTATCTCCTTCGCATGACGTCCAACACAATGTCGTCACGCGGAGGAAAACCCCGATTGCGCCAGTGTCCCGCAAGCACAAAGGACAAACCGCATTCAGGCAGGTCTCCTGGCTCCCGGGTCAGTGCTCTTGCCCCGCCTTCCCAGTTTCACGGTTACCCGTTTCCCCAGTGGCATTTGGAGCAAAAGCTCGCCGGTTACAGTTGCGGGAACAGCGCCGGATTTTCGCCGGCTTCCCTATTATCCACGCTCTCGCG
>DBOA01000056.1:0-11873 GCA_002299195.1 Sphingomonadales bacterium UBA658 | reverse complement strand
ATCCACGCTCTCGCGCAGACCTGATGCGTGCGCAGAGGCTACGCTGCTTTTGTACGGAGGGCAAGGACTTCAGCCGCTATCGGCGCTGGCGCTATTTAGTGGCGGGTCTTGCCCGGGCGTTGCATGCCCCAAAATTGCGGGCCTTCGGGGACTTGCCAGCTGTGTTTGATGGCAAAACCAAAGCATTGATATAAAGGAATATTATGTTCGTCTGCGGTTTCCAGATAGGCGGGCAGTCCATCCTGATCTGCCCGTTCCAACCCTGCGCGAATGGCAGCGCCGCCATAACCCTTGCCCTGATAGGCCGGGTCGCATCCCGCATAATGTAGATACCAGACGGGCTCTTTTGGCAGATGCTTTTCGATGAGGTCGGCGACTTCGAGACCGCGAAATATCGAAAAGCGCAGCTGCTGGACGAACGGCAATATTAGCCGTGCGGTATCCAACATGCTGTCGCGGGCCTGCCCCGGACCACGCCAAAGCGTGACGGCCTCTATGCCATCGGTTCCATACACCGCACCTTTGCGATGTTCGTCGCGCAAGAACAGATGGAACACGCCCGTAAGCCGCTGTGCGCGGAGCTTTGCGTCTGGAATGACATAGCTCCACCCGGTCTCGGTCTGGAACGCCCGCGCCAATGTCTCGGCGATTTCCAGATTGTCCGTTGGCTTTAACAAACGTGCGTGCGGCAAATTATGCTTTCGCTTGGGTTAGGATGGGCAGATTGCGGACGCGCTTGCCGGTGGCCGCGAACAGCGCATTTGCCAAAGCAGGCGCAGCCGGAGGAACGCCGGGTTCGCCAATGCCGCCCATATCTGCGCCGCTGTTGAGGAAATGGATATCCATCACCAAGGGCGCGCCTGCCATTTTCAACAGCGGATAATCGGCCAAGTTGCTTTGCTGAACCGCGCCATTTTCAAGCGTAATCGCCTCACCAATTGCGGACGAAAGCCCCATGATGGTACCGCCCTCGATTTGCGCCATTGCAGCGTCGGGGTTAACAATGCTTCCGGCGTCCACGACCGTTGTCACCTTATGCACTTTGGGCATGCCGTCGTCACCGACCGACGCCTCGATCACATGCGCGACGATGGTTCTGAAGCTTTCGACCAGTGCAACACCGCGACCCGTTCCTGCGGGAAGGGGGGAGCCCCAACCACTGCGCGCCGCAACTTCGTCCAAGACGCGTAAATGCCGCGATCCTGCTTTCAAATGATTGCGGCGAAATACAACCGGGTCTTCGCCCGCTGCATGGGCCAGCTCATCCATAAAGCTTTCATTGTAAAAGCCCTGCTGCGTCGAGTTCACCGAACGCCAAGCACCGGTTTGCTGGTTCGAAACATGCGCAAAATGCCGACGCGACACGGCGGGTAGGGTATAAGGGAATACTGTTTCGCTCTCGGCGCTTTCGGGTTGGGCATAGTCGTTGCGATATGCCGTTATCCGCTTTTCTTTCGTCAACGACGCCTTCAGCGCGGCGGAGCTTTGTGGGCGATATGCGCCTTGGGCGACTTCTTCCTCGCGGCTCCAGATGAGCTTCACTGGATAGGGCAATTGCATCGCAAGCTTTGTGACCTGACCGACGATTTCCATATACATCGGTAGGCGGCGGCCAAAGCTGCCACCGATCATCATGGGGTGGAAGGTCACATCATCCGCGTCGAGACCGGAAACGTCGACGGCCATCATCTTGCTTGCAAGCGGGTCCTGCATGCCGCCCCAAATGTTGAGCTTTCCATCCTTAAAATGGGCGGTCAGGGCAAATGGTTCCATCATCGCGTGGTGCAAAAATGGCACCTGATATGTCGCTTCAATCGGCTTTGCGCCAAGACCAGCCTGCACATCACCGTCGCCGGCTGTGCTATCGGCATCACCCTTGGCCATCAGGTCGCCCTGCGCTTTGAAAATGGACGCAGTCGAAATGCCGCCATTGCCGCCGTCAGAAAACTGAGGGGTGAGCGCACGCAGGCCGGAAATGGCTGGCCAATAACCTTTCGCCACGACAGCAACCGCATCATCGAGCTTGATGACTTTTTCAACGCCTTTGACCGCCAACGCAGGCGCAGTGTCTACAGACGTTAATTTGCCGCCGCGCACGGGCGCCGCCATGATCGTTGCGACGCGCATGTCGGGGACCGAAAAGTCGATGCCATATTGCGCGCTGCCATCGACCTTCGCGGGAATGTCGAGCCGCTGCATTGATTGGCGCATGATGCGATATTGCGCCGGATCCTTCAGCTTTGGCGGATTATCGAGCGACAAGGTCGCAGCTTCCGCCGCCAGTTCGCCATAGCGCAACGCACGACCGGATTTGGCATGGATGACATGGCTGTCCTGTGTCGTCAGTTCATCCGCCGGAACGTCCAGCCGCTTGGCTGCGGTTTCAATCAATGCCAGCCGCGTCGCCGCGCCGACATTTTGAAACGTCACGCGGCCCGTGAAGCGCAAAGCGGTTGAACCGCCGGTCATCTGAAGGTTCATTTGCCGCGCGAGGAAGGACAGGAATGATTGCGGAATGCCATTAATGATCGCAGGCTGCCCCGTCATATCGGCAAGGAAGGCGCGTCCAAGCCCCACATTGGCGAACGCCGGTTCTGCGGGTGCAGAAACAACACGCACCTGATCCCACGCAGCATCCAGTTCTTCGGCCAGCATTTGGGCAAGACCGGTGTTCGATCCCTGACCAATGTCGGTGTGCGGCGAATAAATGGTGATGCTGTCATCCTCACCAATTTTTAGCCAGGTAGCAAAGCTGTAGCCGCCATCCGCTTCAAGGCGCGCCTTGGCGGATTTGGCGGCATTGCTATCTGCAATGGTAATACCGAACAGGCCTGCGCCGACGACGGCGACACCACCGATGAGGAAGGCACGGCGCTTGACGCCCTTGCGCTTTGCTGGCGCGGCTGCTTGCATGTCTGCTGTTGGGTTGTCAGCCATTATGCGCCTCCTTCTGCAGGTTTCGCCGCTTTCGCCGCTTGCCCGGTTGCGGCATGAATCGCCTTGCGGATGCGCGGATAGGTTCCGCAGCGGCAGATGTTGGTCATCGCCTCGTCAATTTGTGCATCGCTTGGGCTGCCCGTTTTTTCGATAAGCGCCACAGCGGCCATAATCTGCCCCGACTGGCAATAGCCACATTGCGGAACCTGCGCAGAAATCCAAGCTTTCTGCACCGCGTGGAGCATGCCGTCCGCAGATTTTAGGCCTTCGATGGTGGTGATCGATTTGCCCGCGACTTCGCTGACGGGAAGGTTGCACGAACGGGTGGGTTCGCCATTCACATGAACAGTGCAGGCGCCGCACGCCGCAATGCCACATCCGAATTTTGTGCCTGTTAGGCCAAGCTCTTCGCGGATAACCCATAGCAACGGCGTGTCCGGCTCCGCCGCAAGCGCCACTGGCTTGCCGTTGATCGACGTCTGAATTGCCATGCAAATAAGCTCCTACCCAAATCTGCGTTTCATATAGCAACGCTCCTGCCTCTTTGCTAGCGCATTACCATGACTATGGGCAGCGCCAACCACGACCGTATCCTTGCCGCCGCAATCGACTGGGCAGGCGCGCCTATGGCGATTGCGACGGTGGTCGAAACCTGGAAATCCGCGCCATGCCCCGTCGGCACGCATATGCTTGTACATACGGACGGGCGCTTTGTGGGTTCGGTTTCGGGCGGTTGTGTCGAGGGCGATGTTCTTGAACGCGCGCATATGGTTTTGGCAGGCGCGCCGCCGGTGCTGCGCCGATATGGCGTTGCCGACGATGCGGCGTGGGACGTTGGC
The DNA here is from genome assembly GCA_002299195.1 of Sphingomonadales bacterium UBA658. GTDB lineage: Bacteria > Pseudomonadota > Alphaproteobacteria > Sphingomonadales > Sphingomonadaceae > Sphingorhabdus_B. Next base: position 8,097 of record DBOA01000056.1, on the reverse strand, counting down.
CTACCTTGTGGCGGGGATATTCAGGTGCTGGTCCAGCCTGTTTCCGCCGATGGTTTTCCGGCGCATCTGTTTGCCGACATCATGAAGGCGCGCTCTGCCGGTGCGGCGCTGTCGATTGCGACGGATTTGGAATCGGGCCGAAGTGCCTTGCTGGACGATGATACGGGTGCTGGCTTCGTCAATATCTACCATCCGCCGCGCCGTTTGCTGATTGTGGGCGCGGTCGAAATTGCATCCGCCCTTGCCGCCATTGCGGTATCGCAAGGGGTGGATGTCACTTTGTGCGACCCGCGTGGCCGGTTTTTAACGGAGGAACGCTTTCCCGGCATCCGGTTGGATGACCGCTGGCCCGACGACGCAGTTAAGGCCTTTGCGCCCGATAGCCGAAGCGCGATTGTGACGCTGAGCCACGATCCCAAAATCGACGACCCTGCGCTGGCGGCAGCGCTGGCGAGCCCTGCGGCTTATGTCGCTGCGCTCGGTTCCGTCCGGTCGCATCAGGCGCGCCTTGCGCGGCTCTCGGCGGCGGGTGTTAGCGCAGAACAATGCGCACGCATTGAGGGGCCAGCGGGCGTTGCGATTAACGCCATCAGCGCGCCCGAAATCGCGTTGTCTATCGCGGGCGGCATGATCCGCGTGTTTAACCAAGGCTTACGTTGATGCAGGCGAAGGACGTCGCGATCGTCCTGCTGGCGGCTGGCAATGCGCGGCGCTTTGGTGCTGATAAGTTGATGGCGGATTTTGAGGGTAGGCCACTGGGTGCGCGTGCGGCGCATGAACTGGTTAGCGTTGCGGCAGCAGCGCATTTCGCGGTGTGTCAGCCCGACGCAATTATTGCAGCACATTATCAGCGTTTGGGCTTTGATATTGTCGACAACCCGAACCCCGGCATCGGGCTATCGGGCTCGCTCCATCTCGCGGTTGAGGCGGCGTTGCGCACCGATGCGCAGGCGTTGCTTATCGCGCTGGCCGATATGCCGTTTGTGCAGGCTGCCCATGTTGAAGCGTTGATGGCCGCTTGCACCGATACTGTCGTCGCATCGTTTGACGGACACCAGCCCATGCCGCCTGCTATATTTCCGCGATCTCATTGGCCGGATTTGCTGGCGACAGCGGGGGATGCTGGTGCGCGGCATATTCTGGCTGGTGCCGAAAAACTAACCGCACCTGCGGGCACATTATGCGACATTGATACACCAGATGATTTGGCCGCTTCAAAAATTTCGTTTCATCGCATAGACCATCTGCAATGAACCAAATATCTGCCCGCCCCGCTATCGAAGCTGCTTTGCGCAATCCGAACCTTATGGCGGCGGCAGTCGCGCTGTCCGAAAACAGGTTGGAGGATGCAGAGCCGCTGTTGCGCGGTTATTTGCGTGATACGCCGACGGACGTTGCCGCGATCCGTATGATGGCGGAATTGGCGGCGCGTGTGGGCCGGTTGAAAGATAGCGAGGCATTGCTTCGCCGCGCGCTTGAGCTAACGCCTGACTTTGGCGCGGCGCGTGCCAATCTGGCAACGGTGCTGTATAAACAGAACCGGTTTCCAGAGGCGCTTGAGCATTTGAATGCCGTGCTCGCCGAAGACGGTGACAACCCGGTGCAGCAAAATTTGAAGGCTGCGGCACTCGGGCGGATTGGCGGTTATGCAGAGGCGATTGCGCTGTATCAGGAGCTGACCGCGCGGTTCCCCGATCATGCCAAATTGTGGATGAGCTATGGGCATATGCTCAAAACCGTTGGCAATCAGGACGAAAGCGTTGCGGCATATCGTCACGCCATATCGGTGGAACCAACGCTGGGCGAAGTGTATTGGAGCCTTGCCAATTTAAAAACCTTCCAGTTTTCGGACGAAGATGTTGCGGCGATGGATGCCGCGCTGACGTCGGCCGGATTGGCGGCAGAGGACGCGTTTCATCTGCATTTTGCACTCGGCAAGGCAAGCGAAGAGCGCGCGGATCATGCCGCCGCCTTTGCCCATTATGCAAAAGGCAACGCGCTGCGCAGTGCGGAGCTGCATTATGATCCGCAAAGCGTCAGCACGCAGGTCGATCAGATTATTGCCCAGTTCACCTCGCCATTTTGGGAAGCGCGCGCGGGGCAGGGGCATATGGCGCCAGACCCAATCTTCATCATCGGCATGCCGCGTGCGGGGTCGACGTTGATCGAGCAAATCCTTGCGAGCCATTCCATGGTTGAAGGGACAATGGAATTGCCTGACATTCCAGCAATGGCGCTGCGTGAAGGGCGCGGGTCGGACTGGATCGATGCGACCGTTGCACTATCCGCCGATGATGCCGAAAGGCTTGGCGCAGAGTTCATCGAGCGCACGCGCATCCAACGTAAAACCGACAAGCCATTTTTCATCGATAAGCTGCCCAATAACTGGAATTATCTGGCGTTCATCCGTTTGATTTTACCCAACGCCAAAATCATTGACGCGCGGCGGCACCCATTGGATTGCTGCTTCTCCAATTATCGCCAGCATTTCGCCAAGGGGCAGGCGTTCAGTTATGACCTTGCGCATATGGGCCAATATTATGCGGATTATGTTCGGGCGATGGCGCATTTTGATGCGGTTGCACCTGGCTATGTCCACCGCGTCATTCACGAACAATTGTTGGAAGATCCGGAACAGGAAATCCGGAAACTTTTGGAATATCTGGGGCTGCCGTTTGAAGATGCGTGCCTGAATTTCCATGAAAACAAGCGCGCCGTGCGCACGGCGTCGAGCGAGCAGGTCCGCCGCCCCATCAACCGCGACGGCGTTGACCAATGGAAGCCTTATGCGGCGCATCTTGAACCGCTGAAGCGCGCACTTGGCAATTTGTGGGAAATTTATCCTGCCGCAGCATAGTTGCTGGGTTGCAACACAGAAATGTAAAATTGTATGAAAACAGCTGATAGTGCGAAAATATATTGCGTGGGGACGCAATTGGGAGCCTATTTATTTCAGGGTAACAAGGGAGGAACGCTGCATGCGCCTACAAAGTCAGAAGTCTAACGTCCGAACAGCTCTCGTCTTGCTGTTGACATCAACCGCCTTCGCAGCGCCGGCTATGGCGCAGCAAGCAGCAGACGCAGGCAGCAATGTCATCGTCGTGACTGCGCAAAAGCGTGAACAGAATCTGCAGGATGTGCCGATTGCCATCAACGCGATTGGCAATGAAAAGCTCGACCAGCTTCAGGTCAGCGAATTGCAAGATGTTGTAAAGTTTTTGCCTTCGGTCACCATTCAGCAAGGCGGACCAGGTTTTGCGCAGGTGTATTTCCGCGGCGTAGCGTCGGGTGAAAACGCGAACCACTCGGCATCGCTGCCTACCGTCGGCACATATCTCGACGAAATGCCGATCACCACCATTCAGGGCGCGCTTGATTTGCACGCATATGACCTCGCACGTGTTGAGGCACTGGCGGGTCCCCAGGGCACCTTGTACGGCGCAAGTTCCATGGCTGGTACATTGAAGTTGGTAACAAATGCGCCCGATCCTTCCGGACTTTACGGCAGCGTAGGCGTTGAACTCAACAATGTTGCGCATGGTGATTTTGGTTCGATTTACGAAGGCTTTGTGAACGTGCCAATCGCCGAAGGCGCAGCAGCGCGTTTGGTCGGCTGGTATCGCGATGATGGCGGCTATATCGACAATATTCAGGGCGCGCGCACCTTTGCGAGCTCGGGCATTCGCCAAAGCAATGCCGCGTTGGTTGAAAAGAACTTTAACGACGCTGAAACATATGGCGCACGTTTGGCGCTGGGCATTGATCTGGACGACAATTGGACCATCAAGCCAACGCTGATGGGCCAAGTCCAGAACACTCAGGGCAGCTATTCACAGGAACGCTCCGGCCAAACAACCGGTGAACTGCAAACGGTGCAGTACAACCCCGAGGGCAGCCGCGATAAATGGATTCAGGCCGCGCTGACCGTTGAAGGGAAGATCGGTAATTGGGATGTGACCGCAACAGGTGGACATTTGCGTCGTAAGACAGAAACGCAATTGGACTATTCCGATTATGCCTATTTCTATGACGCGCTTTCTGGTTACGGCAATTATTTCTACGATAATGCCGGGAACCTCGTGAACCCTAACCAGTATATCGAGGGCGTTGACACGTATAAGAAAAGCTTCGGTGAATTGCGTGTTGCGAGCCCTGCGGACGCACCCGTGCGGTTCATTGGCGGTCTGTTTGCACAGCGCCAGTCGCATATTATCGACCAAAACTACATCATCGACAATATCGCCGATTCCATCACGGTTACCGGAACCGACAGCAATATCTGGTTGACCATGCAGAAGCGCGTTGACCGCGATTATGCGGCATTTGGCGAATTGACCTATGACCTGACGGAGAAGCTCTCGCTCACCGGTGGTCTGCGTTATTACAAATTCGATAACTCGCTGCAGGGCTTCTTTGGATTTTCGAGCGGCTATTCAAGCCGAACCGGTGAAGCAGCCTGCCTCAACACCGATGGCACAACACGTCGCGCCAATCCTAGCGGCACACCGGTGCCGGTCTTCGTCGATGGCAGCCCTTGTACCAATGTTGACAAGTCGACGTCGGACACTGGCTTCATCCACAAGCTGAACGCCACGTACAAGGTCAACGACGACGTGCTGCTCTATGCAACATGGTCGCGTGGTTTCCGTCCAGGCGGCATCAACCGTCGCGGTACCCTGCCACCTTATGGCTCGGACAAGTTGGACAATTATGAATTGGGTTGGAAAACCACATTCGGTGCGTTCCGCTGGAACGGCGCAGTGTTCCAGGAAGACTGGAATAATATTCAGCTGTCCTTCCTCGGCGCAAACGGTCTTACGGAAATCCGCAATGCCGGTATTTCGCGTATTCGCGGTGTTGAAATGGATGCAGGCTTCCGTGTCGGCGGCTTCAGCATCAACACTGGCTTCAGTTATAACGACGCGCAAATTCGCCGTGACTTCTGCGCCATTGCCAACGCGAATTTTGATTGTTCGACACCGGGCAATTCCTTGCTCGCAGAGGCTGGATCACGCCTACCTGTTACGGCCAAGCTGAAGGGCAACGCCATTGCGCGTTACGAATTCCCTGTCGCTGACTGGGATGGCCATGTGCAATTTGCCGTCAACCATATTGGAAGTCGCAAGAGCGATTTGCGGCCTGCGCAAAATGCAATCAAGGGCGATTTGGGCGCCTACACGACCGCTGACTTCTCCGTTGGTGTGAAGAGCGACCTATGGTCAATCGAGGCTTTTGCGACCAACCTGTTCGACACACGCGGTATCGTGAACACAGGCGTCCAGTGCCTTGAAACGGTTTGCGGTACGGACGTGACGCCTGCGACGCCAACCGGCGGTGCGTTTTACGACGTACTGATCAAGCCACGGCTGATTGGCGTGAAATTCTCACGCGATTTTTGACAATTGTTCGCTTTTCTTCCCTGCAAAAATTTGTAGGAAAGAAGGGTGAAATTCGTCATTAAATGAATGACATAAAGTTTGCTGCCATGGGCAGCAGGGGGGGAGAAGCCGGATCTGTATAGATCCGGCTTTTTCATTATGGCTTAGCCGAAGATCCGCTTCAGCATGCCTCTGTCCGCCAGCACTTCAGCTGCGCAGTTATGGCCCGGAGCGCCGGTAACGCCGCCGCCGGGGTGGCTACCTGCACCGCACATATACAGGCCCTTCAACGGTCCGCGATACGCGCCATGGCCCAAGATAGGACGTGCTGACCACAATTGGTCGAGGCTCATATTCCCGTGCATGATGTCGCCGCCCACAAGCCCGAATTTGCGTTCGAGGCCCTTGGGGCTCAGTATCTGCCGGCCAAGCACGGATGCGCGGAAACCCGGTGCATAAGCCTCTACTGTGTCGATGATGACATCGGCTGCCTTGCCCTCTTCGGCATCCCAATCGCGTTTGGATCCATCTGCATTATCCGGAAGCTCCGGTGCAAATTGCTGGCAGAACAGGCTGGCGACATGTTGCCCCGCAGGCGCGAGGCTGTCGTCGATGATTGACGGGATGAGCATCTCGACAATCGGCTTTTGCGACCAACCATCGCGCTTTGCATCGAGAAACGCGCGGTCCATATAATCAAGCGTCGGCGCAATGATGATACCCGATTGGTGGTGTTCGCCGGGTTCGGGCAGGCACGTAAACTTGGGCAGTTCGGAAAGCGCGACATTCATACGGAACGTGCCGCTGCCTGCCTTGAACCCTTTTACGCGGCGTTTGAATTCGGGTTTTAAATCGGCGTCGTCGAACATGCGTTCGTACAACAGCTTGGGCCCAACGTTGGAGATTACGCGATCGGCGACGATTTCCTCGCCACTTTCCAACCGGACGCCAGCCACTTTTTCGCCATCGACCAGCACGCGTGATACCGGCGCTTCAAGGCTGATTTCCACGCCAAGGGCAACGCACACCTTCGCCATGATTTGCGTAATCGCGCCCATGCCGCCAATGCTATGTCCCCATGCGCCCTTGTTGCCGTTCACTTCGCCAAAGACGTGGTGCAGCAAAACATAGGCGCTGCCGGGCGTATCCGGGCTGGCATAGTTGCCGACGACCGCGTCGAAACCGAACGCCGCCTTGACCGCTTCGCTTTCGAACCAGCTGTCGAGGAAGCTGCGTGCCGATTTTGTGAACAGTTCCAGCACGTCACGTTGCTGCGACAGGTTGAGCTTCATCAGCCCGCGTCCCTGCACGGCAGCGTCGATGAATGTCTTCAGCCCGTCACCGACATTGGGCGGCGATTTCAGCGCCAGATCGCGCAGGACGTCGGCAACGCCTTCCAACATGTCATAATATTCGGGAAGGACTGCTGCGTCATGTTTTGAAAAGCGCGCAAATTCGGCCTGTGTACGCTCAAGCCCGCCGCCCAGTTTCAAATAGCCGCCATCTTCTTGCGGCAGGAAATTCGATATCGGGCGTTCAATGACACGGTAACCATGGTCGGCCAGTTTCATGTCCGAAATGACCTTGGGCTGAAGCAGGCTGACGGTATAGCTTGCGACCGAGTTGCGGAAACCGGGATGGAATTCTTCGGTCACGGCTGCACCGCCCACAACATCGCGGCGTTCGACGATGCGAACCTTTAAACCGGCGCGCGCCAGATAAAAGGCGCAGACAAGGCCATTGTGGCCAGCGCCAATGATGAGTGCGTCATATTTTTGTGTCATTTTTTGCTCCAGCCCTGCGCAGGGCGTTGTTCAAGGCGCGCCTCGGGAATGATGTTTCGAATTTGGCGACAGAAGCTTTTAAGGCAAACTTCCGTGTCGGACAGCGGGCCCATGGAAAAGCTTTGGCTAGCCATGCCTTGCTGCACGCGGGTGATGAGGACGGTATCCTCCGCATTTACTTGGCGGTTAATCCGCCAGTTGAGATAGCGTGCAGCGCGCATTTCACGGCGGTCATCGGGTAAGACATAGCTAATCTCACGGATCACGCAGCTGGTGGGGCCAGTTGGTAGCCATTGCATGAAATCGACCTGGTCGGGATAAATGTCGAACGCGACCGATGGCCACAGTTTGAAGTAAAGCCAGCGCTTCTGGTTGGCGGCGGGCAGGTGCGGCACTGGCGGCAACAGATTCTGATAGCCGCGCTCCGACCAGTTGGCCGATGGCCGGTCAACAAGGTCGCCCCACATGCGGTCGACATGTGGCTCCGCCTCAATGCCGTAGCTTTTGCCGAACAGCCGCGTGAGGCCGGGATGCGCCACCGGAATGTGAAGTCCATCGGAATAATTGTCGCCGACATTTTTCCAGTTCACAGCGCGCGGTCGCATCGTGACACGGCCAAGCGCCCTGAGTTCTTCAAAACGATAGGGTGCGACTTGGTCTTCATAAGGCGCCATCATGTCGGCGACCGAGGGGCCGCCGCTTTCCAGCCGAACAAAGACAAAACCGCGCCAGATTTCCATGTCGACGGCGACAAGACCCGCTTTATCCTTGTCCAAAGTGGGGTAGGACGCGCTGTCAGGAACACCCGTTAATCGGCCATCAAGATCATAAGTCCAGGCATGATAAGGGCACACAAGTTTCTTGGCGCATCCGCCCGATCCATCGACCAAGCGGCTGCCCCGGTGGCGGCAAACATTGGTAAAGGCACGCAACAC
>DBOA01000028.1 GCA_002299195.1 Sphingomonadales bacterium UBA658 | reverse complement strand
GGCAAGATCGTTGCCAAGGGCGCTCAGGAAATGGGCAAGACCAACATGGAATTCGCCAAGAAGAACTTCGAAGATGTTCAGGTTGCGGTGAAAGAATTGACTGCCGTCAAATCGCCAACCGATTTCGTGAAGCTGCAGGGTGAACTTGCACGCAAGGGCTTTGACACTGCAGTAGCGCAGGGTTCGAAGAACACCGAAGCGATGGTCAAGCTGGTAAACGAAATGTTCCAGCCGATTTCGAACCGCATCGCGGTAACGACTGAGCTTTTCAAGAAAGCTGCATAAGTTTTCTGAGGTCATTGCGCTGGTGCATTTCGCGCCTGCTGCCTTCTCTCTCTCCTCCTTATGGTGGTGGGCAACCGAGAAACGCTAGCGCAATCATAAAAGAGCCGTCCTTTCCCCTGCGGAAAGGGCGGTTTCTTTTTGGCTAATGGAAATTGATATGGAACAGGGGTTGCACAGTCACCCTACCCTGACCTATTTTAGAGTGATGCAGATCCATATGGCACAAGATGACGACGACAAACCAGGCGGCACACCCGGCGTCGGCCTTGCCACGCGTACACGGCCAAAGACTCAAAAGCCCAGCCTGTATAAAGTCCTGCTACTCAACGACGATTATACGCCGATGGAGTTCGTCGTTCATGTGCTGAAGGCATTTTTTCAGATGGACACAGATCAGGCAACGCGTGTGATGCTACATGTCCACCAAAAGGGCGTCGGCGTGTGCGGCATCTTCACCTATGAAGTTGCCGAAACCAAAGTGACTCAGGTCATGGACTTCGCCCAAAAAAATCAGCACCCGCTGCAATGTACGTTGGAACAAGACTAGGGTCAGGACCTAAGGTTTGCTCGGCGAACCAATTGACCCATATATTGTTTTGCCATCCTTTATCGTCGCAACCACTTTGATGCTGTCTATTTTGGCCGCGTCCACGGTCAGCGGGTTTCCGTCCAGAATGACAAGGTCCGCGCGCTTACCCGGCGATAGGCTGCCTTTGTCCCCGTCCTCTCCAATTTGCCACGCGGCATTGATCGTTACTTGTTGCAATGCGCGATAGGGCGATATCCGCTCCATTGGCCCCAATATGTCGCCGCTCTGCGTCAGCCTGTTTACCGATGACCAGACCAGCCGCATCATGTCGGGCGGCACAACCGGGGAATCATTATGCGCCGTCGGGCGCAGCCCCAGTGCCCAGCCCGTTGCCTGTGGCGAGATAAAATCTGCGCGCTTGGGACCAAGCGCTACGTCGCGGTGCCAGTCGCCCCAATAATAAGTATGGTTGGCAAAAAAGCTGGGCTGGATATCCAGCGCCTTCATGTCCTTTAGCTGATCCAGTTGCACCACTTGATTGTGGATGGCGATGGTGCGTTTGCCTGCCAGACCATTATCCCGGACCCCGTCGATCAAGGCCTGCGCGGCGGCATCGCCGTTGACATGGACAAACACCTGCCAGCCATTTTGTGCGGCATCCGCCAGTTTGGCGTTGAACAATTTCAGATCAATCGCCGGATAACCGGCATAGCCCTCTTTCTGGCCATGTGGCGGGATGGGTACCGGGTCTTTCAACCATGCCGTGCGTCCCTGCGGCGAACCATCGAGCGTCAATTTAATGCCGCCAATGCGCAAATGCCCGCCCGCTGGATAGGGCTTTCCAATCCGCGCACGCACCGCCGCGGGCCAGTCACGTTCAAAAGAGGTCAGCGCCACGACATCAATCGGGAATAGCCCGCGCTTGTCGGCTTCCTCCATCGCTGCCCAGCTTTCCGGCATGATCCGTCCATCCTGCCCGGTGGTGATACCGTTGGCGGCATAGATTTTGGCACCCGTCACCAGCGGTGCAATGCTGGCATCCAAGCTGGGCGGTGTCAGCACTTTCAACACGGGATAGAGCGCCGTTTCCTCCAACACACCATTGGGCGTTTTACCATCGGCCTCACGCCGGATCACCCCGCCCAGTGGATCGGGCGTTTCTGGGGTATAGCCGACCAGCTTGAGCATAGCAGAATTCATCGCCGCAAAATGCCCGCTGACATGCAGAATCAAAATCGGAACATTGCTGGAAACCGCATCCAGATCCGCCCGTGTCGGATGGCGCCGCTCGGCCAGTTGCGAGTCGTCATAGCCATTGCCGATAATCAGCGGCATGCCTTCGGGGCGTGGATATTGGCGCAGCACGTCCTGCAACTCTGCAATTGATTTAACGGTCCCAACGGGCGGTGGTTGCAATTGCGCCATCGACGCATTCTGCCCGACATAGCCCATATGCCCGTGCGCATCGATAAATCCGGGCAGGACCATTCGTCCTTTCAGGTCCACCAATTCGACCTTTTTGGCGGCAGCTTTTTTGACGGAAGCGAGCGTGCCAAGAGCGGCGATTTTACCGTTGCGCAGCAATATGGCCTCAACAAACTCTGGCTGATCGCCAGCCATGGTGAGTATCGATCCGCCCGTTAAAATGATGTCCGTCGTTTGGGGGGGCGCCGCAGCCAATAGCAACGGTGCAAATGCGCAAAGCAGGCCATATTTCAAATGCATCGCACTCTCCCCCAAAACTTTATCGGCCGACTATCGGTTGCAAATTCCGGGCTGGCAAGTCATCCAGTCGTGCAAGGAGAAATAATATGGCAGCAGCATTGATCGTTGGCGCAGGTGACGCAACTGGCGGCGCGATTGCAAAAGCTTTTGCCCGCGAAGGTTACACCGCTTGTGTCAACCGGCGTGCGCGCAACGCCGACGAATTGGAGGCGCTGGTAAAGTCCATTCATGCCGAGGGCTATGCTGCCCGCGCCTATCCCGCAGACGCGCGTATCGAAGAAGAAGTCGTGGCAATGGTCGACGCGATTGAACGCGATGTGGGCCCGATTGAGGTTGCCGTGTTCAACATCGGCGCCAATGTGAACTTCTCAATTCTGGATATGACTTCCCAAGTCTATCGCAAGGTCTGGGAAATGGCGGCCTTTGCGGGTTTCCTCATGGGACGTGAGGCGGCGCGCCGGATGGTTGAGCGCCAGTCGGGAACAATCATTTTCACCGGCGCGACTGCCAGCATACGTGGCGGCAGCGGCTTTTCAGCCTTTTCCGGTGCGAAAGGCGCGCTGCGCATGCTGGCGCAGTCAATGGCGCGCGAACTTGGGCCGAAGAATATTCACGTGGCGCATGTCATCATTGATGGCGGAATCGACACGGCCTTTATCAGGGGCATTCACCCCAATTTCGAAGCGGCCAAGGCGGCGGACGGCGTGTTGTCACCTGATGCGATTGCCCTGCAATATGTGGCATTACACAAACAACACCGCAGTGCGTGGACGCATGAGATGGATTTACGGCCATGGACGGAGAATTTTTGATGACCAAAAGCTTCCAATTTCTTTTCGATTTCGGCGGGCCGAACAGCTATCTCGCGCACAAGATGCTGCCCGATATCTACGCACGTACGGGCGCGGAAGCCGTCTATATCCCCATCTCACTGGGAGGACTGTTCAAGCTTACAAACAACCAGGCGCCGTTTATGCGCTATGCGGAAACGCCCGCAAAACGCAATTATGAGATGCTAGAATTCGACCGCTTCGTCAAAACGCATGCACTGCCGTTCAAAATGAACCCGCGCTTTCCCATCAATTCACTGCAACTGATGCGCGGCGCGGTTGCCGCGCAGCATCTCGGCTGCTTTGCGCCTTATGTGGACGCAGTGATGGCGGCAATGTGGGAAGACCGCGCGGAAATGGGCGATGTACAGATTGTTGCGTCGGTTCTGGACGCAGCTGGCCTCGACAGTGCAGCATTGCTCGCCAAGGCCGAGGATCCGGCGGTGAAAGCGGAATTGATCGCGAACACCGAAGATGCCGCCAAACGCGGGGCATTTGGCGTCCCGACATTTTATGTGGGTGACGACATATACTGGGGCAAAGAACGATTGGGTCAGCTTGAGATTGCACTCACGACGTCGTGACTTCCAATTCCTAAGTTGCGCCGCAATCGATTCCCGCTAAATACCCTGCGATGGACAAGATAATCGTACGCGGCGGCAATACGCTCAAGGGCAAGATCCCCATTTCAGGTGCGAAGAACAGCGCATTGACGCTGATACCCTGCGCGTTGCTGACCGACGAGCCGCTCACCTTGCGCAATTTGCCGCGCTTGGCGGACATTGATGGTTTTCAGCATTTGATGAACCAGTTCGGTATTTCCACGACGGTTGCCGGATCGCGTCCCGAAGATTTCGGCCGCGTAATGACGCTCGAAGCGACGCGTATCACCACAAACATTGCCCCCTATGACCTTGTCCGCAAAATGCGCGCGTCGATTCTGGTATTGGGCCCAATGCTTGCCCGTGCGGGCGAAGCGACCGTGTCGCTGCCCGGCGGATGCGCGATTGGCAACCGGCCAATCGATCTTCACCTAAAAGCGCTCGAGGCATTCGGTGTCGAAATTGAAGTTGCCGCAGGATATGTGAAGGCGGTCGCCAAAAAAGGGATTCCCGGCGGGACCTACACCTTCCCCGTGGTTTCCGTGGGCGCGACCGAAAATGCCCTGATGGCGGCCAGCCTCGCGAAGGGCACATGTGTTCTGCACAATGCCGCGCGCGAACCGGAAATCGTTGATTTGTGCAACTTGCTTGTCGCGATGGGCGCGCAGATTGAAGGCATCGGCACATCCGACCTTATCATTCAAGGTAAAGACCGTCTGCATGGCGCGACATACCGCGTCATGAGCGACCGGATCGAAGCGGGCAGCTATGCCTGCGCCGCAGCCATTACAGGCGGCGATATTGAACTTGTCGGCGCCAAGGCGAGCGAAATGGACGCAACGCTGGATGCGCTGCGCCAATCAGGCGTCACCGTGGAAGAAACCGCAGGCGGGATCCGCATCGCGTCCGATGGCAAATTAAAGCCGCTGACGATTTCAACCGCGCCATATCCCGGCTTTGCAACCGATATGCAGGCGCAGTTCATGGCCATGCTGTGCATGGCGGACGGCGCAAGTGTTCTGACGGAAACAATTTTCGAAAACCGGTACATGCACGTGCCTGAACTCAACCGTATGGGCGCGCATATCGAAACCAAGGGCCGTACGGCCATTGTCCACGGCGTGAAGAAAATGACGGGCGCGCCTGTGATGGCAACCGATTTGAGAGCCTCTATGAGCCTTGTGATCGCTGGCCTGGTCGCAGAGGGCGAAACGCATGTGAGCCGGCTGTACCACCTCGACAGGGGCTATGAACGGCTAGAAGAAAAGCTTCAGCTTATCGGCGCGGATGTTGAGCGGGTGGGTTCAGACTAACAAGCGCCATTCGAATCGGAACGTCGCTTTGAAGGAACAGTTGCCACATTGATGTTTTTGCGGCATCTTCCATGGAAGTGAAAACGAATTTGAATCCGAAGCCAAGCCGAGCCACGCGTCATCCAGTTTTGGATTCGATCCGCTTTAGCCCCATCGCAACCGTCGTCAGCGACCCCACCAAACCAGACAATCCCCTGATTGCGGTGAATGCGGCTTTTTGTGCGTTGACCGGCTATGCAGAAGACGAAGTTATCGGTCGCAACTGCCGCTTTTTGCGCGGGCCGGACACCGAAAATGGCCAGACCGAGAAACTGCGCTCGGCCGTGTACGGGAAGCATCCTGCACTGGCAGAGCTTATCAATTACCGGAAAGACGGCTCCCCCTTTCGCAACGCGGTGATGATTGCACCATTGTTCGACGATGATGGGAATCTTGAGCTTTTCGTCGGATCCCAGATTGAAGTGCTACCCGAAGAGGAGAGCATTGGGCTGGTGCGGCAACAACAGGCTGCACAGATCGTCGACCGGCTTTCGCCGCGCCAGCGCGAAATTTTGCAGCAGATGGCCCGCGGTTTCCGGACAAAGCAGATTGCCTATCGGTTGTCCTTAAGCGAAAAAACGGTCCAGATGCACCGCATGCTGATGTTCAAGAAACTGTCGACCTCGAATGCGGCAGATGCCGTCCGAATAGCGGTCGAAGCGGGGCTTTAACCGACCGGACAGGTCGATGTGACGGAACCCTTTATGCGTTCGCCATTAACCACAACCGAATCGCACTTGCCAACCCGCATGGTGTTCCGGATTCCAGACGCTCAACATCGATTTGCGCGACCAACGCATTGACGGGCAAATCCTTCTGCTCGGCAGCCCGTTTCAACGCGTCCCAGAAAAGCGGTTCCAGACTGATGGAGGTTTGATGCCCCGCCACCGTCATGCTGCGCTTTACGGGCGGATGATAAATGTCGCTCACCCGCCGACGACCATCAGTACATGTGCTGACCACCGTTGATCGACAAAGTCGAACCGGTGATGAAGCCTGCATTGTCGCTTGTCAAAAATTCGACGCCGCGGGCGATTTCGTCGGGTTGACCCAATCGGCCAACCGGGATTTGCGCGACGATCTTTTCCATCACATTTTCAGGGATGGTCGACAGCATTTCGGTGCCGATATAGCCCGGCGCGATCGCGTTGGCAGTCACGCCATAGCGCGCACCTTCAGCGGCAAGCGATTTGGTAAAGCCATGGATGCCTGATTTCGCGGCCGCGTAGTTCACCTGCCCGATTTGGCCACCCTGTCCGTTGACTGAGCCAATGTTAACGATGCGGCCCCATTTGCGTTCGCGCATGCCGGCAAATACCGCCTTGGCCATGTTGAAGCAGCCGGTCAGGTCGACACGGATTACTTCGTCCCATTGCTCAAATGTCATCTTCATCATCGTAGCATCGCGGGTGATGCCAGCGTTGTTGACCATGATGTCGATTGGCCCGAACTCCGCCTCAATCGCCCCGCAGGCATCCAGACAGCTTTGGTGATCGCCCACGTCCCACTTCCGCACCGCAATGCCGGTGCGTTCTGAGAAAGCCTTCGCAGCTGCGTCATTGCCACCGTAATTGGCGATGACCATCCGGCCTTTTTCTTGAAGCTTCAAACAGATCGCTTCGCCAATACCTCTGGTTCCGCCTGTAACCACCGCAATTCGTGACATACACCGTTCTCCTGATTGTCATTTTTTGTGATGATTAATGCACTGATGTGCAAGTGCAAGTTGCCGTAAACGTTAGCACAAAAAAGCCGCAGCCACGTTGCACCAATGATCAGATCCAGCCAGCCAGTTCTTGCCCGATAATCTGTTCAAGCATATGCATGCCGATATCGCTGTCGTTCAGGCACGGCAGATAGGCATAATGCGTGCCGCCTGCTTCTTCGAATTGCTCATGCCCTTGCATCGCCAGCTCCTCGAGCGTTTCGAGGCAATCGACCGAAAAGCCCGGTGCAAAGATCGCGACTTTCTTCGTCCCCTCACGCGCAAGTTTCATCAGCGTGTCGTCCGTGGCGGGCTCAAGCCATTTTGCCCGCCCAAAACGGGATTGGAAGCTCACAACCAGCTCACGGCCCATGGCTTCCGACAGAAGCCGTGCGGTTTTTTGGCAGTGGCAATGATAGGGATCGCCCAAATGGAGCGTCCGTTCCGGCATCCCGTGGAAACTGATCACAAGCGCGTCGGGTACGAAATCCAGTTTCGCAAGCGACGCTTCAATCGACGTCTTCAACGCGCCGATATAGCGCGCGTCGTCATGATAGGCAGGCAGCGTCCGGATCGCCGGATGCCAACGCATGGCGGTGAGCGTGGCATATGCCTCATCAAGCACAGTGCCTGTGGTCGCCCCCGAATATTGCGGATATAATGGCGCAATCAAAATCCGGTTGCACCCCGCCGCTTTCATCGCGGCCAGTTGGTCAGCGACGGACGGATTGCCATAGCGCATGGCGTACCGCACATCGGCGATCCCTTCCATACGCGCCTGCAACGCTTCCGCCTGTCCGGCTGTGAAAAACGCCAGAGGCGATCCTTTTTCCGTCCATACCTTGGCATATGCTTTCGCAGATTTTTGCGGACGGGTGTTCAAAATGATGCCGCGCAAAATCGGCTGCCACACCAAAGGCGGAATTTCGACAACGCGCTGATCCGACAGAAACTGTTTCAAATAGCGCTTCACCGCTGACGTGGTCGGTGCGTCTGGCGTGCCCAGATTCACCAGCAAGACACCGACTTTGGGCGTCGCTACGGGTGGGTGGTTAATTGGTAATGTCATCATAGTCCCCGGGACAGCAATGGAAGTTCACGCAAACGTATTCCCGCTGCAGAGAATAATGCGTTTGCAATTGCGGGGGCAACGGGTGGCACCCCGAGTTCAGTTACACCGCCCGGCGCCGCATCGCTGCGCGCAAATTCAACGGTGATTTCTGGCACATCGGTCAATTTCGGCAGGTCCACATCGCGCAAACGGCGGGCGGTTGGCATGCCGTTCTGATATTCGGTTGTTGAACCCAATGCTTGCGCCAATCCAAACACAATGCCGCCCTCAATCTGCTGGCGCGCCAGATCGGGATTAATAAGCCGCCCGCAATCCGCCATCGCGTGAATACGGTCGACACGCACGCCGGTTTCGCTGGTACGCGCCGTGACGATAACGGCAATGTGGCTGCCGCGCATGCTGTGGCAAGCAATGCCGCGTCCGCTGCCCGATGCACCACCGTCCCATCCCGCCATGTTGGCGACACCCGTAAGGCACCGGGCAAGACGCGTTTGGCCGACAAGCATTTGCATGCGAAACGACAAGGGCTCAACACCAGCTTTCTGCGCAAGCTCATCAATGAAACCTTCGACGAAGAAGCAGTTGTAGCTGTGCGCAAGGCTCCGCCACGGCCCGGTTGGCACCGGCATGCGCACCGGAAAATGGTCAATCGTCAGATTGGGAATGGCATATGGTATCTCCGCGCCGTGCACCGCGAGCGCGTCAAATTCGCCTGCGGACGACTTGCGCGCTGCGTCAACGCTTTGTCCATCGATCCGGTTTGCAAGCTCACGCATGCTGGATGCTGCCGCCACCCGCACGCTCATGGCGGTCACTGCGCCGTCGGCATTTATCGCGGCGGATAAACGGCCCAGCGCCGGTGTGCGGACATGATCCCGCAGGAAGTCTTCAGGACGCGACCAGACCAGTTGCACCGGTCGGCCCACTTCCTTGGCAATGACCGCGACTTGCGCGGCGATCACATTGTCAAAATTGCGGTCAAAGCTTCCGCCCGCCATGACGGGGTAGAGAACGACATCATTTACATCTATGCCGATGGCGTTTGCTGCGGCAACGCGCGCGGCCTGTGGCGCTTGTGATGCGATCCATAATTGCAGACGACCATTGCGATAATCCGCCGTCGCTGACCGTGTTTCAATAGGGGCGTGCACCGCCGCACCCACCGAATAGTCGGCCTTAAAAATGCGCGTTGCCGTCTCTGGCGCCATTGCAGCGTCAACGTCGCCTGATTTGAAGGCACGGAATCCGGGTCCTTTGGCGATCGCGTCGCTGAGCGACTGACCAATTTTCTGGCTGTCCGCCAAGCCACCTTTTGTCGCGAAGACGGGCTTCATCGCATCGAGCGCGGTGTTGGCTGCCCACCAGTTGCTTGCCACCGCAGCAACCCAGTTTTTGGTGCGCACCACTTGCACCACGCCGCGCATTTTCAGCGCCGCTTTTGTGTTGGCCGATTTCAACCTACTGTCGCCCGCTGGCCCGCCCCGGACAGACGCGTAGAGCATATCGGGCAAACGAATATCGCCCGCAAAGCTTGCGCTGCCATCGACCTTGGCAGACAAATCGAGCCGCGGCGCGTCACGGCCCGAAAGGCGGTTGCGCGGCGAAGAATTCAGCGGAATCAGCGATGGCAGCGCGAGCTCTGACGCTTCAATGACAACATCAGCAAATGCGAGGCGTTTTTTTCCAAAGACCACAAAGCCGCGGTCCGTTTGGCACTGTTCCCACGAAATGTCCCAGCGCGCTGCCGCGGCCTGACACAAGACCGCCCGGGCAGCTGCGCCAGCTTCACGGCATGGCTGTTCAAATTGCCGTATGGAGGATGATCCGCCGGTCACAACAAAGACGTCGCGTCTCGCAAGTTCGTTAATTCCGCTGGCGACGGGACCGCCCTCTGCGTTGAGCGAGAGGTTTGCGGGCATGAATGCCGTGGCCCACTCGCGCGCCAATAACGTATTTGCGAATATCGGACTTGGCGGCACTGGCTGAACTGCCACCGACCGCCAGTCAGCGCCAAGCTCTCCGGCGACGATCTGCGCCAATGCCGTATACACGCCTTGGCCAGACTCGCTTTGTGGAACGCCAACGACGATTTTGCCGTCCTCGGCAATTTTAAGCCACGGTCCGAAAAGATGCTCGCCCTCTACCGTCCGTAAATTGGGCGTATAACGGCGCGGCCACAGGCCCCAAGCCACAAGCAAACCGACGCCAGCGCCGCCACCAATGAGCAGCTTTCGGCGGCTAATGCCTTCGCTTGCCCCGGCGTCTTCCGTCATGCAGGCGCGGCCTTTGGCGCATCCACCCATGCGGATACTTGCCGGGCAATCGCCGCATACGCATCGCTAATGGGGCCTTCATCCAGTGCCGGCGGATTGCCTGCATCGCTTGCCATGCGGATTTTGATATCCAGCGGAATGCGGCCCAAGAACGGAATGCCCAATTCCTTTGCCGCGGCTTCGGCTCCGCCGGAGCCAAAAGGATCACTCATTTCGCCGCAATGGGGGCAGAGATAGCCCGCCATATTTTCAACGAGGCCAATGATCGGGACTTTCGCGGTGTCAAAAAAGCTGATGGCGCGGGTGGCGTCAATCAATGCCAAATCCTGCGGGGTGGAAATGATAACGGCGCCGAGCGGCTTATGCTTTTGGATCATCGACAATTGGATGTCACCGGTGCCCGGCGGCATATCGACCACGATGTCGCGCACATCACCCCATTTGGCATCAACAAGCTGCGACAGGGCGTTGCCCGCCATGGGGCCACGCCACGCAATGGCCTGACCCGGATTGACCAACTGGCCCATCGACAGGAAAGGCACGCCGCCAGCGCCCATTACGGGTATCATATTCTTGCCTTCGGCTTCAGGCTTCACGCCCTCAACACCCATCAACCGCGGTTGCGATGGACCGTAGATATCGGCATCGACAAGCCCGACCGATCGGCCTGCCCGCGCCATGGCGATGGCAAGGTTCGTCGACAGCGTTGATTTACCCACGCCACCTTTGCCGCTGGCCACGGCGATCAAGCGCGGCGTAATCCGCTCCGCCGTCAACATGATCCGAACCGACGTCGCACCTGCGCGTTCAACGGCGCTGCGAACATCGGCCTCCATTTGTGCGCGCGCATCCGCGTTCAATCCGGACACATCAAGCACAAGCGAAACCGCGCCATCGACGATTTTCAAACCGCTCGCACGAGCGCCGGCGACGGCAGAAATAATATCAGAAAAATGTTCAATATTTGGCATATCATGCCGAATAGATTCAGAATTGCGGGATTGACACTGTTTTTCTGAAAAACCGCTACTACATAGACTTTATGAGCAGAAAAATTGACGAGCAGGGGTCACAAATTTTGGCGGTAGAAGGCAAAGGACCGTGGGATACAGACGATTCCCACGACACCGGTACATCCGGTAACGCAAATGACAAAGGCGGCCGATCAAAGCCCGATCCGGTTAATCCGTGGGACCCGACATCGGAAGGTGCGGCGAAACAATCGCGGAGCCGCGGCCCGTCATTGGAAGAATTGCTGCGCCGCAAAGGCGGTGGCTTTGGTGGCATTCCGCAACGGCCGGATGGCAAAAGCTGGTGGCCGCTTATCGTCGGTGGCTTTCTTGTGCTTTGGCTCGTTTGGTCGACAATTCACCGGATTGGTCCCGAGCAGGAAGGCGTTGTAACCCAGCTTGGCAAATATTCCCGCACGGTGCAGCCCGGCATTCGTTTCACGCTGCCCTCGCCCATTGAGAATATCACCAAGATTGATACCAAGCAGATCCAGACGACCTCCATCGGTTCGCCTAAGGCAAGCAGCGAAAATCTGGTCCTGACAAAAGACCAGAGCATCATCGATATGGCCTATGACGTCCGCTGGTCGATCAAGAGCCCGTCATTGTACCTGTTTCAACTCGACAGCCCTGAAGGCACGGTCAAAGAAGTCGCGGAAAGCGCCATGCGCGCCGCCGTTGCCAATTTTGATTTGACCCAAGCCATTGGCCCGGGCCGTGG
>DBOA01000094.1 GCA_002299195.1 Sphingomonadales bacterium UBA658 | reverse complement strand
GAGGAAGCCCAGATGGCCATTCGGGACCCGTTCTTCCTGATGGTGCCGGACATCATTAGCACGCCCGTTATCATATTGACGATTTTGGCGGCGATTATCGCCAGCCAGGCCGTGATTTCGGGTGCATTCTCGTTGACCCAGCAAGCCATTCAATTGGGCTTCATGCCGCGCTTGAGCATTTTGCATACCAGTGAAAAAGCCGCAGGCCAGATTTACATTCCGGCAATCAACTGGGGGCTGGCGGTAATGGTCCTCTTGCTGGTGCTTTTCTTCCAGTCTTCGTCAAACCTTGCCGCTGCTTATGGCATCGCGGTTACGGGTGCGATGTTTATCGATACCTGCCTTATTGCGGTCGTGCTCTTGTCGCTTTGGAAATGGCCAAAGTGGAAAGCCATTCCGATCTTGGCTTTGTTCTTCATCGTCGACTTTGCCTATTTCGGTGCAAACCTGCTCAAGGTTCCTTCGGGTGGCTGGGTGCCGCTGCTGATTGGTTTGGTGATCTTCACCTTGCTGACGACTTGGTCACGTGGACGCGCGCTGATGCGCGAGCGTATGGCCGAAAGCACCATGCCGATGGAAATCTTCATCAAATCGGCTGCAAACAGCGCGACGCGGGTTCCCGGCACGGCGATCTTCATGGCGTCTGCCGCGAGCGGCGTTCCTTCGGCTTTGCTGCATAACATCAAGCACAACCGCATATTGCATGAACGCGTCATCATTCTCACGGTGCAAATCGAAGATGTTCCCTTTGTCGAAACCGGCGAACGGATTATCTGCAAAGACCTTGGTGAAGGTTTCTATCGCGTCAAAATGCGCTTTGGCTTCTTGGAAGAAACCAATGTGCCCGCGACGCTCGATTTGGTCGATCTGTGCGGTCCAAAGTTTGATATGATGCACACCAGCTTCTTCCTGTCGCGGCAGACGCTTATTGCGTCGAAGATCCCCGGCATGGCGATCTGGCGCGAAAAGATTTTCGCATGGATGTTGCGCAATGCGGCAAACGCCATGGAGTTCTTTAAGCTGCCCAGCAATCGGGTGGTCGAACTGGGAAGCCAAGTCGAAATTTAATACGCTACGCCGCGTTGACCGTGTGTTGTCGCAAAATCGCTTGAACCTTTTTGTTTCGACCAATACGAACAAAAAAGGAACTTCGATTGGAAGATCGTATGACGGTTATGTCATTGCTGTCGGCGGATAGCTTCGCCGATTTGAAGGAAATTTGGCAATCCGTCGATTTCGACGGGCTTGGCATCACATTTGATGACGGCAGTAACCCGGCGAGCGCATCGGGCAGTCTGCTCTTTAGCGGCGTCGCCTTTAGCTATGCGTTGCAGGCGTGCCCTGCGCCAGCAGCAACGCACCACATTTTTTGTAACGCTGACCTCTCGGATATCCAGTCCGCCGTGGGCATCGATTTGGGCCCAGCAGTCACGTCTGGCCGCATTGTTCCCGCAATTGTTCAGGCTATGCTGGAGCTTGGCGACATTCTGGGCCGCAACTTGGGCATCAAGGCCGTGTTTTGGTCTCCGGCGGATGTTGTTTCCGGATATGATTATTACGCAGAAGCTGTGGCGCAATATGCTCAAGGTGCGGCCTTTCCGGCATTGCTGTGTGTTGGCTTTGATATGCCGAGGATCGGTACTGTGCAAACAACAGGGTTGGCGTGGTTATGCGATCAGGAACTTACCTTCACGCATCCGCAGCTGCCCGCGCATGAAGCAATGCGTTATGTGGTACGCCTTGTGCACGACCTTGCCAAGCAAGGGGCATATGACCGCGCACTTGAGCTGCCCGGCTTGCATGCAGATGAGGTTGTTGTTGTGACGCCCAACCCCGATCAGGGCACAGTAAATGCACGCTTGGTTAACGGTAAAGATGCCATAAACTCCGCCCAATAGCAGATGCGTTACACCATTTGGCTGGCAACTAAATGAATGCGCATAAATTTTATACTGGACGAATGTTGCTTTGAATGGCTATCGCCGCAACATAATGTCTTTGCACAACGCGACCTTGCTTCTTCTACGACTTACACGCCCTTAGGCGTGCGATTGATGTCGGCATCGTTCGGCAGGCCGCCTAAGGGCTTCAAGAAACCCCGCCAAGTCTTACAGCCCATATGATGGGCGCAATAGCGAAGTTGCACAGAACATGATGTTATCCGATCCATCTCGTAAATACCGGGCATTCCCGCAAGTTGATCTGCCCGATCGTCAGTGGCCAAATCGTACAATAGACGCTCCGCCACGTTGGCTTTCCACCGACTTGCGCGATGGCAATCAGGCGCTGATCGATCCGATGGGCGCAGAGAAAAAGCGTCGCTTTTTTGATCTTCTCCTGAAAGTGGGCGTAAAGGAAATCGAAGTTGGTTTCCCAAGCTCCGGTGCGACAGATTTCGATTTCATCCGTGGTTTGGTCGATAGCGGAAGCATCCCCGATGATGTGACGATCCAGAGCCTGACGCAGTCGCGGCGCGACCTTATTGAAAAAACGTTCGAAAGCATGGCGGGCGCACCGCGTGCGATTGTGCATCTGTATAATGCAGTCAGCCCTGCGTGGCGGGACATTGTCTTTAACCTCGACAAAGCGGGCGTGAAAGCCATCGCGGTTGAAGGCGCGCATATGTTGATGGAGCAAGCCGCGCGCTTCCCCGAAACCGACTGGCATTTCGAATATAGCCCCGAAACCTTCTCAACCGCCGAGCTCGAATTCAGCCTTGAGGTGAGCGAGGCCGTGATGGAGGTTTTGAAGCCGACCGCTGCCAAGCCACTGATCCTGAACTTGCCCGCCACCATCGAAGCCGCGATGCCCAATGTATATGCGGACCAGATCGAATGGATGTGCAAACATATCAGCGCGCGTGACGCGGTTGTCATCAGCCTGCATCCCCATAACGACCGGGGCAGTGGCATTGCCGCGGCGGAACTCGGCCTGCTGGCGGGCGGCGACCGGATTGAAGGTTGCCTGTTCGGCAATGGCGAACGCACGGGCAATGTCGACCTCGTTACGCTGGCGCTGAATATGTATACGCAAGGGCTGAACCCTGGCCTTGATTTCAGCAATATCGATGAAGTCATTCAGACCGTGGAATATTGCAATCAACTGCCGGTCCATCCGCGTCACCCATATGCCGGTGAATTGGTGTTCACTGCCTTTTCGGGATCACACCAAGACGCTATTAAGAAAGGTTTCGCTGCCCACGAACGGCAAAATGACGAAATCTGGCGGGTTCCTTATTTGCCGATCGATCCCGCTGATCTGGGTCGGTCATACGAAGCCGTCATCCGCGTGAATTCGCAAAGCGGCAAGGGCGGTGTGGCCTGGGTTATCGAGCAGGACCACGGCCTCAAACTGCCAAAGCGTATGCAGGCCAATTTCTCGACCACAGTGCAGGAATTGTCCGACACCACTGGCCGCGAATTGACCAGTGCCGATATCTGGGAAGCGTTTGAAAAGCGTTATCATCTGAAAGGTGAAGGGCGCTTCCGGTTGCTCGACTTCCGCGAAAGCCAAAGCCAGCGTCAACTGGATGAGCG